>JBJTSM010000049.1:0-2938 GCA_046076685.1 Planctomycetia bacterium
GGCCATCCATGGCCCCGGCGGGCTGTCTCTTTGCGCGGCATCCTGCGTCCCTGTCCGCCTACGAACCAGATCGTTCAGAGGCTGTCCGCCTCCCGGATCAGCGGTTCCAGCCCCCTCAGCCGATACTGCCGACACATCACACGAATCTGATCGCGGTCAGCGGCCGGATTCCGCCTTAGGAGTTCGACGATGTCGGCCTTGGACTTCATCCCACCCGCATACAACTTGAGTGCGATCAGGTGAGCCAAGGGAATAATCCGGAGGCTTCCGCCCTCCCGCATCCGCAGCGTGGCATCGGCGAGGCCGCTCTCAATCACTGCCGGGAACCGCTCGCCAAAGTTGACGATCTGCACCAGCCCGAACGGGCCGCTGATGTCGATTACACCACCGAGCGGATCCTGGTCATCGGGTTCCAGGAGAGCCACGTCGAAGCCCGCCGTCCTGAGCCTGCCTGCAAGAGAGGCGAAATCGCGCACCGCGACGCTCACGCCCAGATCGATGTCTTCCGTGTGCCGGACGTACCGATGGGCGGCAAGTGCAGCAGCGCCGATGACGATGGCCCGGATGCCCTGCTCCACGAGCATCTCGGCGATCCGCTCCGCTGCCTCAAGTAGGTCGGTTTGGTGCGCCATCGTGGTCTTCCGCTCGAGTGTTCCGCAGGATGCCGGCGAACCGCTCCTTGAGGCTGAGTGCAAGCCGGATACGCTCCTCGACCGAAAGCAGATCGATTCGCTGACACTCGAACTCCTTCGAGCGATTCATGCAGCCACTGGATCGCGGGCGATGGCTCGGAGTTGGTGAAGATACCATGAACCAAGTATACCGACCTGACACCCTCCCCAAATCCTGTGCCAAGTCTTGTGAGAGAATGGTGCTGGGCGGGGGCCGGACAACAAATGCCGTTCCAACGGGCCTATTCCCCGGACCGCAGCACCTTCACCCACTCGACCTGCATCTGGAACCTGCCCGGCTGCTTGTCGCTGAGCATGAAGCCCAGCCCGTTGATCTGGCTTGGTTCGACCGGCCCCATGCCTTGAACCCGCCGCCCGAAGGCTGTTGGGATCAAGTCTGCGAGGGGCACGCTGACCTCCGTCCACTCGTCTTTCGTGGTCGGCAACGGTGCCCGGTACGAGAAGGCCATCCGCCGGCTCTTCGTGTAGATGTTCAGGACGTACTCGCGGCCGTCGCCCTTGACCCGGACGACGAGCGTGTCACCGGCTTTGACATCGAGCTCCGTGGGCTTGGTCCTGACCGACGCGAACCCGCCGTTGTTCTCGAGCGACAACATGCCGAAGAACTCCAGGGTCTCGTCGGCCGTGATCCTGAACCGGCCGTCCGACACGCCCCCCATCACGCCGTCGTTCACCGCCTGCCATCGCTGGGCGGTCTCAGGGGCGGCGAAGTCCAGAAGCGGCTCGAGCGATCGTTCGGCCACGGCCTGCATCAGGAACACCACCAGCAGCATGGACAGTCGGGCGGCAGGCATGGCAGGAACCTCGGGGAACACGAGCGTCGTATCGATCACCTATGATAGCCGCCCCTCGCGAGGAACACCGGTCAGGCGATCGCCCGCACCTGCCCGCGGATGGCATCCTTGATCGATTCCCAGTCGGAAGGCACGAGCATCGTCGGCATGGGCTCGTGATCGGCGTCGTCGAAATAGCACAGTGCGGCGAGCACCCGCCCGAAATCCGTCAGGCCGAACCGCCGACAATAGGCATCGATCATGGCCTCAAGCGGCATCACACTGCCGAGCGCGTGCACATCGATGAAATCTTTTTTGGTGCCGCGCTGCGAGACGGCCAGCAGTTTCATGGCCGCCAGATCCGCGAGCCCGGCCAGTCGGCAACCGTAGTCGGGCCAGTCGAGCGTGGGCTCAAGCAGCGCAGGCTTGAATTCCAGAAAGCTCACCTTCACGCCATCGACCGAACCATGCACGGTGCCGTGGGCCAGGGATGCCGTCGCCAGCCGCACCCCACGAACGGCAAGAGACGCCGCAAAATTAACGGGCTCACCGGGAAACTGCTGCGTGCACCAGTCGAAATCGACGGATTGCCGATGGCCTAGATGGATCGCCACGGCCGTGCCACCGATGAGATGGAATCCTTCGGCCGTCGCCGCAGGGCCGAGTTGGCGCAGGCAGGCCTGCTGCTCCGGAGGAAGCACTTCGGCATGCATCATCGGCCGAGCGTTCCTTCCCACAATCGACGCTCCGGCTCCGCGAGCCATTGCCGGACATCCACGGCGGGCAGGCCGATCACGGCTTCCCAGAACCGCAGTTGCTGCGACGAGAGTTGCCTTCCGCGGTGGCGGATGATCCAGTCGCGGATCATGTCATCGCCGTAAGTCCGGCGGAGCCAGCGGATGGCGTCGAGAGGGCCGCTGGCAAGCACCCGGCCGATAATGAAGGCTCGCTGTCGCGCCGCATCGAGCATGGCGAAGTCGCAGTCCCAGAACAGGGGACGCAGCGGCTCGGGCAGGCCTTTCGATACGGCACCGGTGACTTCCATCCCGAAATTATATCCCCGCACCGCGTCGGCACCCAAATCCGCGACCAGAGCGAGAGCACCGCCTCCCGTGAGGCCTCCGGAACCGGCATGCCGGCCACGAAACGACCACCGGGGCGTCGGCAGCACATCTCATCGCACCTCGCACGGCGAAGGCCACAGCCCGAGCACCGTGGGCGGGTAAATCCGAAGCACACGATGCCGCACTTGAGATAGCCGCGGAGTTCCTCCCCGACGTCGTTCAGATTCACCAGTGCCTGTCGCTTTCACTACAGAACGGCGGCTGCGGCTGTGAACGCCGGTCGAAAAGTGCAGCGCGCGGCGGGGTAGCCCGGCCGGTCGAAAAATGCAGCGCACAACTGTGCAGCGGTGTCGGTCAGGAGAATCGCGGCGGAGCCGCGATGTCCCCCTACCGAGAGCGAGGCACGAGG
>JBJTSM010000050.1:0-3190 GCA_046076685.1 Planctomycetia bacterium
CGTGAAGCAGGCCCTTTCCGAAGTGGAAGTCTTCCGGCTCACAGTCCTCGACGTGCAGGGCTTCGGCCGGCAACGCGGCCACGCGGAGACCTACCGCGGCCACGAGATTGCCGTGAACCTGCTTCGCAAGGTGCAGCTGCAGATCGCCGTCAACGACAATTTCGTCGAGCCCACCATCGCCGCCATCGTGAAGGGCGGCCGATCAGGCGAACGCGGGGAAATCGGCGACGGCAAGATCTTCGTGCTGCCGATGGATGAGTGCGTCCGCATCCGCACCGGTGAACGGGGCAGCGACGCGATCTAGCCGTAGCTGCGATACGAGTTCAAGCCCGTTGCGGGTGGATGCGGGGCTGGGGGCCGAGGGCGACGCGGTTGATCGCGGCCAGGAAGGCCTTCGCCGAGGCTTCCAGCGAATCGGTCGACACCCCGCGGCCGCGATGCACCTGCCCGCGGTTGGCATGGCCGCCGCCGTCGTTGCCGGCCGCCTCGAGCTCCACCGTCACCTCCGCCTGCGCATCCTTGCCGACCGTCACCGCCTGCACGCGGAAATCGCGGCAGACGGTGTGGATGCCGGTGAGCTTCTCGATGGCGAGAAAAATCCCGTCGATCGGCCCGTCGCCCGCCGTCACCGACACCGACCGCGGCTCGCCGTTCTGCAGCACCCTCAACTCCACCGTCGGTGGCCCGCCGCTGACGGAGTTCAGGGCGTAGCCCTCGAACGTGAACTGCTCCGGCAGCGCCGAAAACTGCTGCTCGCAGAGGGCCGCGATGTCGCCGTCGTAGATCTCCTTCTTCCGGTCCGCGAGCAGCTTGAACCGCTCGAACACCGTCTGCAGTTGCTCGGGCGTGAGCTGGTAGCCGAGGGCCAGGGCACGGTCGGCCAAGGCCGCGCGGCCGCTGTGCTTGCCGAGCACGAGGTCGGTTCGCTCGAGGCCGACGTCCTCCGGCCGCATGATCTCGTAGGTCCGCCGCTCCTTGAGCATGCCGTCCTGGTGGATGCCCGCCTCGTGGGCGAAGGCGTTGCGGCCCACGATCGCCTTGTTCCGTGGCACTTGGATGCCGGTGATGTTCGCCACGAGCCTGCTGGTCGGCACCAGTCGCTGCGTGACGATGCCGGTGTCGACGGCGTAGTGATCGCGCCGGGTCCTGAGCGCCATCACCACCTCCTCCAGCGAGCAATTGCCCGCCCGCTCGCCGATGCCGTTGATCGTGCACTCGACCTGCCCGGCGCCCGCCTCCACCGCGGCGAGACTGTTGGCCACGGCGAGGCCGAGGTCGTCATGGCAGTGCACGCTGATCACCGCCCGGTCGATGTTGGGGACCCGCTCCCTCATGCTCCGGATCACGTGGTGCATCTGCGATGGCGTGGCGTAGCCGACCGTGTCGGGGATGTTGACGGTGGTCGCACCGGCGTCGATCACGGCCTCGACGACCCGGCAGAGAAAGTCGATCTCCGTCCGCGCGGCATCCTCGGGGGAGAACTCCACGTCGCCGCAGCAGTTGCGGGCCCTCCGCACGCCGGCCACGGCCCGGGCGAGCACCTCGTCCTCGTTCATGCGGAGCTTGAATTCACGATGGATCGAACTGGTCGCCAGGAAGACATGAATCCTGGGCCGGGCGGCAGACTTGAGGGCCTCCCACGCCCGGTCGATGTCGGCGTCGTTGCACCGCGCCAGCCCGCAGACGGTGGCGGCCGAGACCGCCTTGGCGATGTCGCTGACGCTCGCAAAGTCGCCCGGCGAGGCGATGGGAAAGCCGGCCTCGATGATGTCGACGCCCAACTGCACGAGCGCCTGGGCGATCTCCAGCTTCTCGGTGAGGTTCATGCTCGCCCCGGGCGACTGTTCGCCATCGCGGAGCGTGGTGTCGAAAATGCGGATCGTGCGTGCTGCGGTCATGGGGATGATCTGAAAACTGAAAAGAAAGGAAGGAACGAAACCGGCCCTGCCAGCCACGGTGCCTGTCGGCTGCGTCGACCCATCCTAACCGCTCGTCCGGCGATGCACTCGCAAGAAGGGCGGGGGGACGGATAGAATTTCGGGGCCGACGGACGCCGTTCGTCGCCTTCCTCGCCGGTGGCCGCCATGTCGTCGCTCGTCTCTTCCGAATCGCCGGCCCGAACCGTCTCCCCCGGCCCGGGCGATCAGGATCCCCACCGCCCCCCGTCGGCCGGGTCGGCACGGGGCCGACCGGCCGGCAGCCTGCTGCGCCGGTTCTCTGGGCTTGGTTTCCTGGCGGTGGGTGCCTTGGCCTGGTGGTGGCTCGCGACCCATCATTTTGGCGGTGCAGGGGATCACGGCGGTGGACAGGATCATGACGGAGGCGGTCGACCGGCCGGCACCAAGGCCGCGGTCGCGCAGCCGAGCCTCGTCAGCCTGCCCGCCGCGGCCCAGCAGGCTGCCGGCATCGCGCTTTCGGCGGTGGAGATGCGGCCGCTTCGCGAGCACCTCACCGTGCCCGGCCGGATCGACTACGACGCCCGCCACCGGCTCGATTACGCCTCGCCCGTCGACGGGATCGTTTCGCGGGTTTTCGTTCAGGTGCGGCAGAAGGTGTCGAAGGGCGACGCCCTGGCGGAACTCTCGAGCCCGGACGTGGGGGCCGCCCGCGACGACGTGCGCCGCCGCGAAGACAACCGGCAGATCGAGAGAAAGGCCGCCGACTGGGCGACGGCCATCGGCGACAACGTCGACGCCCTGCTCGACGCACTCGCCAGCCATCCACCGCTCGCAGCGATCGAAAAGCAATTCGAGGACCGGGTGCTCGGGTCGTATCGCGAAAAGATTCTCGGCAGCTATTCGCGGCTCATCTACGTGGAGAAGGTGAGCGCCGGCACGAAGTCGCTCGGCGAAGGGGGGGTGCTCTCGGGCCGGATCATCGAGGAGCGGGCCAGCAATCTGGAGGTGGCCAAGGCCAATTTCGCCGCCGCCTGCGAGGAGGCCCGGTTTCTCACCCGCCAGGACCGCGACCGTGCCCGGGCGGCGCTCGAACAGGCCGACCGACTCGTGCAGATCTCGCGGGAGAATCTCCGCACGCTCGTCGGCAGCCGGCTGGAAGCCGACCCGGCCGGCGAGGATGCCGCCGAAAGCTCCGGCGAGATCGGTTCTTTGAGCGCTCTGGTGCTCCGGACGCCGTTCGACGGACTCGTGGAGGATGTCTTCATCGCGCGGGGCGAACGAGTCCGCGCCGG
>JBJTSM010000051.1:0-4389 GCA_046076685.1 Planctomycetia bacterium
CGGGGCCACCGGCCGGCAGGTCCGCCGCATGGTGACGACGGAAGCGGCCCTGCTCGGGCTCGCCGGCGCGGTGGCGGGTGCCGCGGCCGGACTGGCGGGGGCGGAGCCGATCTCGGCGGGCATCTCGCAGACGCTCCAGGCACCGCCCGCGGCACTCGTGGTGCATCCGCTCGTGATCCCCGCGGCCGTGGCACTTGGCACGCTCGTGGCCGTCGCTGCCGCCTGGTGGCCGGCCCGCGAGGCGGCCGCCGTCGACCCGCTCGAGGGCCTGGCATTTTCTCCGCCGCCGGCGCGGGGAGTCTCCCGCCGGTTCCTCGTGCTGGCGGTGCTCCTCTGGATCTTGGCGGCGGCGGTGATGACGCTCGTCGTGCTCGAGCGGCTGCCGCCGCGGGCGGCCGTGCCGGCCGGCATCCTGATGATGCTCGCCTTCGTGGCCACGACGCCGGTCGTGCTGCCCACGCTCTCGAAGGCGTGCGCGCGGCTGATCCCGGCGCGGTGGCGGGTCGAACGCACGCTCGCGGTCGAGCAGATCATCCGGCAACCGATCCGCACGGCGCTCACCACGGGCGTGCTCGTCGTGGCGGTCAGCAATGCCATCGGCCTCGGGCATGCGATCCGCGACAACGTCGACGACGTCCGTGGCTGGTACACGCGGCTCATGCAGGCCGACTGGATGCTGACGCATGCCGGCATGGTGAAGGGCGGCCTGTCCTCGGCCGGTCCGCGGGCGCGGCTGGCCGAAGAGGAGGTGCGCGGGGTGCCGGGCGTGCGGCGGGTCGAGGGCATCGGCGTGGCGGCCGGCCGGGTGGCCGGCGGGGCGTGCGTCGTGGTCGCCCGTGACATGCCCGCCGACAAGCCTCTCCCGATCGATCCCGTCGGCACGACGGCGGACGACCTGCGGCGGGCGCTCGACCGCGGCGAGGCGGCCGCCGGCACGCTGCTGGCCCGCCGCGCCGGCATCAAGCCGGGGGACGAGGTGGAGGTCGAGGTCTTCGGCCGTACGAGCCGGGTGAAGATCGCCGCGCTGGCGGTGGACTACACCTCCGGCGGCGCGTCGTTGATCATGCGGCGGGATGCGGCCGCGCGGCTCTTCGGCCTCGAGGCGGCCGATATCCTGCTCGTGACGAGCGAGCCGGGAGAGTCGGCCACCCTCCACGCCCCGCTCGGGCGGATCGCCGAGCAGCACGGCATGCTGCTGCGTTCCTTCGCCGACGTGCAGGCCTTCATGAATGGCATGGTGCGGGGCGTGGTCAACTCGCTGTGGGCGATCCTCGGCCTCGGCTTCGTGGTCGGCAGCCTCGGCGTGGCCAACACCGTCACGATGAGCGTGCTGGAAAAAACCCGCACGCTGGGACTGCTGCGGGCCGTCGGCATGACGAGCGGGCAGGTGACCCGGCTGGTCCTGATCGAGAGCGTGATCCTCGGGCTGGCCGGCGGCCTGATCGGCATGGTGGGAGGCATCTGCACGGCGCTGTTGATCCAGGTGGCCAGCCAGCCGCTCCTCGGTCACCCGATCCAGGCATCGGTGCGGCCGACGGTGGTGATCGCGAACCTGTGCGCGGCCGTGGCCGTCACCGCCCTGGCGGCCTGGATTCCGGCCCGGCGGGCCGTCCGCCTCGACCTGCTGGCGTCGATCGCGTCGGAGTGACGGTGGCTCGTTGGTCGAGCCTGCTGGCTGGGCGGACCTTGCGACGGCCGGAAGTGCCGGAAAGTCCGGTTCTGCGGGCCGAAATGATGGTGCCGAACCTCACGGTTGTCGCCGTCGATCCTGTTGTACGGCCGGCGTTCCCCGGCGGGCGGGGGTCGGGTCACGAATCGAATCGACGGCGGAGGATTACCATGCGGGTCGCTGTGTGGTTGTTGCTGGCGGCGCTGACGGCGTTCGGGGGCTTCGTGCCCGGGCGGGCCGACGACATCGGTCCGCTGCTCGAGTCGTTTCCGGGAGCCCGGAGCGACGACGCCATCGTCGCCGCCGAGCCCGAGACGGCCCCCTGCGACTCGATCGCCCCCGGCTGCTGCGGCGAGCTCGACGACGAACATCCCTCGCGCCGCTTCTACCTCACGGGGATCATCGGCGCGTCGTTCGGCGTGCTGCAGAGCGGTGGGACGAACACGGAGGGCGGGTTCCCGAACACCGGCCGGGCCGCCGACAGCCTGCTCACGGCCGGTGGTGCCGCGGGCGTGGCGATCGATCGCGCGGGAGGGTTTCTCCGGCTCGAAGTGGAGGGCCGCGGCCGCGACGCCCTCTCGGGCCTGACCAACAGCTTCGAGCCGCCGGTCCCCGATTTTTTCTACGCCGTCCGCGCCGTCGACGGGTGGTCGGTGATGGCGAATGCCTGGCGGGATTGGCAGCTCACGGACCGCCTCGGTTTCTATGGCGGCGGCGGCATCGGCGCGGGCGGCTACCGCCTCAGCGTGAACGACGGCGTGGTCTCGGGCTACGGCCACATGGACGCATTCGCCTGGCAGGCGGGCACCGGCACGACCTACCGGCTCACGGAGCGGACGACCATCGACCTCGGCTACCGGTTCTTCGACACCGTGTCGGACTCCCTGCCGCTCACGGTGAATGGCTCGGGCGGCGTCCCGGCCGGCAGCTACGTCTCGAACTTCTATGCGAGCGAACTGCTCCTCTCGATCCGGGTCTACGAGCCGTTCCGCAATCGGCCGAGCCGGTAGCAGAACCAAGGGCCGGGAGTGTCCTCTCGGTATCGCCGGGCAGGAACGGGAAAAGGGGCCGGCGTTTCCCGACGCCGCGGCCCCGTGCATAGGCTCTCTCGACGCAGGGAACGAGCTGGCGTCTTCACGGCCTTCAAGCCCGCGGAGCAGCCGGCCATGCAGACCCAAACCCAGGTCTCCTTCGACGACATCCCGATCGACGAGCAGGTCCGCGACGCGGCGCTCGAGCACATCGACCAGCTCGAAAGCGTCTATGGCCGCATCACCGGCTGCCACGTCGTCATCGCCCAGCCCCACCGGCACCACCGCCGGGGCCGGCTCTATTCGGTGCGGGTGGACGTCCGTCTGCCCGGCGGTGAGGTCGTCGTCAACCGCGACCACCATCTCGACCACGCCCACGAGGACGTCTTCGTGGCGCTGCGTGATTCCTTCGCCGCGGCACGCCGCAGGCTCGAGGACCACGTCCGCCGCCTGCGGGGCGTCGAGAAACAGCATGCTCCCCGCGCCCAGGGCCACGTCACACAGCTCTTTCCGCTGCAGGGCTACGGCTTCATCGAATCCCCCGACGGCCGCGAGATCTACTTTCACCGCAATGCGATCTCCGAGCACGACTTCCAGCTCGTGGACATCGGCAGCCAGGTGTTCTACGGCGAGGAGGAGGGGGACGAGGGCCCCCAGGCCGCGTTCGTGCAACTCGTCCACCCACACCACCCCTGCACGCCCTCGCCCGGCGGCCGCTCCCGCGGCGCAGCCACGAGGGAGGAGGAGAACCGATGACGGTCACCCATCCGGCGGCGGACTTCGACGTCGCCATCCCCGCGATCGGCCTCGACGGCGGGGCGATCGACCTGCCCGGCCGACTCACGGTGCCCGACGCGGCGATCGGACTCGTGCTCTTCGCGCATGGCAGCGGCTCGAGTCGCTCGAGCCCGCGCAACACCCTCGTCGCCTCGGTGCTCAACGAGGCTTGGATCGGCACGCTCCTGTTCGACCTGCTCACGGAGCAGGAGGCGACCGACCGGGCCAACGTGTTCGACATTCGCCTGCTCGCCGACCGGCTCCTGGCGGCGGTGCGGTTCGTCAACGAGCACGGCCAGACGCGGCACCTGCCGCTGGGGCTCTTTGGCGCGAGCACGGGAGCCGCCGCGGCGCTCGTCGCGGCGGCTGAGGAGCCGGCCGTGCAGGCGGTCGTGTCGCGCGGCGGGCGGCCCGACCTCGCCGGCGCCGCCCTCAGGCGGGTGCACGCGCCGACGCTGCTCATCGTCGGCGGCGACGACACCGAAGTGCTCCTGCTCAACCGCCAGGCTCTGGCGGCGTTGCCCGGCGAGAAGCGGCTGGCGGTGGTCCCCGGGGCGACGCATCTCTTCGAGGAACCGGGCACGCTCGAGGAGGCGGCGAGACTGGCGGCGGAATGGTGTGCGCGGCACGTGGGATCACGAACAACCGGAGGGTGACCATCATGATCGAACATGGCATTTTCAACGATCGCGAGGAGGCGGGCTGGATGCTCGTGGAAAGGCTCCGCGGCACGACCCTGGAACGGCCGCTGGTGCTGGCGATCCCGCGGGGCGGGGTCGAGATCGGCGCGGTGCTCGCCCGCGGTCTGGGCGCGGAACTCGACGTCGTGCTTTCCCGCAAGCTGCGCGCCCCGCATCAGCCCGAGCTCGCGCTCGGCGCCGTCTCGGAGAACGGCGAGGTCTACCTCAATCA
>JBJTSM010000052.1:0-8142 GCA_046076685.1 Planctomycetia bacterium
TCGAGGTGATCCCGCATCGGCGACGACCAGTATTCGTCGTGGCCCACGCTGAGCACGAGTCGGTAGCCGGCCAGCTCCTCAGGGTGAAATTCGAGGTCGGAGTTCGCGGCGTAGTCGAGCGTGTAGCCGCTCCGCTCGGCCCAGCGCAGGAACGGCACCTCCCAGGAGTTGATCATCCCCGAGTGCTGCGGCCGGTTGAACGACACGCGATGCCCCTGCAGGCCGGCCACATCGTGGTAGGAATAGAGGCTGTGGCCGCCGGAGTTCGTGTAGGCGTTCCAGGTGTTCGTCGAGAGCTGGAAAAGAATCTTCGACGTCTTGCCGGGCTGGGCCGACCGCACCATGAAGTGGATCACCGCCGGCTTCCCGCCGGCAGCGGGCGTGAAGGCCGCCTCGTAGACACCGCTTTTCCAGTCGGCGGGGACTGCGAAGCTCCAGGCGACCGGCCAGTTGCACCCGTCTGACGAGGCCTTCACCGGCATCGGATGCGAGCCGATCGTGATCCCGTCTTGCTCGAGAACGACGCGATTCTCGCCGCCGATCCGCTGGATCTTTACCCGCGCCTGGGCCGCCTTTGCCGACAGGTGAAAGGCCACCTTCTCGTCGGGCCGGTAGCTGAGCTGATCGGTGTAGCCCTCGATCGCGGGCTCCTCGGCGGTCGCCGGCCCCGCGGGCACGGCGATCATCGCGAGCCAGAGGAACACGAGCATGAGGGCCGGAAGACGGCGGCGCGTGGCTATGGTGTGCATCGTGGAATCCTCCTGCGGAATCCGGTTGGCGACGGTGTGCAGACCACCAGTCTGCACCTACGGAGGCCGAAATGAAAAAGAGCTGCGTCCCCTTTTCAGGGCCGCGGCTCACTTCGATGAAATCTCGAAGTTGGCGACCGTGCGTTTGTGCTCGACGGCTTCGACCCGCAGGGGCGACAGCGACGGATCGGAATAGCGGGTCGGAAAAATCTCCTCGTAGTCCTCCGTGGGTGCGCCTCCCTTGGCCGCGTCTTTTTGCGACTGGCCGACATGCCGCTGCTTTCTCACCGTCACCCGATAGGCGGTCGCCGCGAGCGGCGCCACATAGCAGCCCGAGGCATCGGTGAAGGCGCTGCCGGTGCGGGCATCACGCTGCTCGGGAATGAAATCGAGCATGGCGTTGTCGACCGGGACGCCGTCGAGCGTCACGATACCGACCGCCGTCGTCGCCGGCGGACCGCAGCCGACCGACGCCAGCAGGCCGGCCAGCACGGCAGGCAGGAGCACCGCGGCCACGCGGGCCGCTTGAACTCGTTCACGACGGAATGGGTTGTCGTTGATCACTGTCGCAAGTCCTTGGACTGTCGGCTTCAAGAGAAGGGTGCATCAGAAAGGTGAATCGGCCTGTTCTTCCCCGTTGCCCGTGGCCAGTGCCTGCCACGTCGCCAGGCCGATTTCATTCGAGACAAATCCGACCGCCCCGTCGCACATCGCCACGCTCACGCCTCCGGAATGACGGCTGCGGGCCGATATCTTGTTTCGCCAACGGATCGACGAATCCTGTGCCGTGCATGGCGTATCGGACGTGCTCGTGCAGCTATAGAGGACGTCCGTGCCCGTGTTGGGCGTGGCATAGGCCGCGAACGAGGGGGGCGAATTCGTCCAGTGCGATCCTCGGCTGTCGCTTGCCGGCGTCGTCCGGCTGAAAATGATCTCGCCGAGCATGAGCGTCTTCGACAGGCCGTCGGTGACGTCCTTCATCGTGCCTCGAACCGGAATGAAGTTGTCCCAATCCGGATTGGACGATCCCCCAAAGCCGGTCGCGAGCCAGCCGAACGGGCCTGCGGCATTGACGAGGTTCGCCGTGCCCGAGCTGACGAGGTAATTCGTCCTGCCGCCTACCGTCGTCTGGAAGGCCACCGCAGGATTGTCGCTTGGGCAGAAGTAGAGAGGAACACGCCTGTTCAGCAGGGCACGGTTCGATGCATTGTCCCAACTCGAGCCGGCGAAGGTATAGCTCGAATACATGTCGGAATTTTCCACATACGGCCAGATGTGAACGAGCCAGGTCGCCCCATCGCCCGCCTGGGTATTACTCGTGGCCTCTCTCCCCGGCGGATTGGTGCGGGTGCTGATCCAGGGGAAATGCCTGCGGGCATCGTGGTGGTTGTGCATCGCGATCGCCCACTGCTTCAGGTTGTTGCTGCAGGTGCTGCGGCGGGCCGCTTCGCGGGCGGCCTGCACGGCCGGCAGAAGCAGGCCGACGAGCGTGCCGATGATGGCGATCACGGCCAGCAGTTCAACGATGGTGAACCCGCTTGCAAGCCGACCTCGTGGGCGTGTCATGGTTGCGATCCTTTCCCCAGTAGGGTGTCACGATTGCGAAAGAGACGTGGGACGAGCCCCGCCGCGATTCCCGGAGTATTGTGCTGCCCGTCGCCCTGTCCATGGCTTTTTCTGCTGAACTCTCCGCAGGATTTGATATGGTCCGACTTCCGGAATGACGGGGCCATCGCTGCCGCGAGGGTGGCTATAGTGGTGGGGTTGCCGCGAAGATGCACTCCCACGAGGCCCCGCATGACTCCCCGCCGCATGGTGCACGGTTTTGGTCTCCGCTCCGTCGCCGCCTGGATGACGATCGCATCGGCGATCGGGGCGGCTGAACCCGACTACTCGGGCGACCTGCCCCGCATCCCCCAGACAGTGGCGGCCGACGCGCCGGCCACGATGCGGGTTCGCCCCGGGTTCGCCCTCGATCTCGCCGTGGCCGAGCCGCTGCTCGCGAGCCCCGTGGCGATCTCCTGGGACGAGGACGGCCGGCTCTTCGTCGCTGAAATGCGGGGCTACAGCGAAAATCAGGACGAGCGGCTCGGGCGGATCCGCCTGCTCCACGACGACGACCACGACGGCACCTACGACCGGGCCACCGTCTTCGCCGACGGCCTCGCCTGGCCGACGGCCGTGGTCGCCTGGGGAGGCGGCATCTTCGTGGGCGACGCCCCCGACCTCTTCTATATAAAGGACCACGATGGCGACGGCGTCGCCGACGAGCGGCGGAAGGTGTTTACGGGTTTCGGCACCTGGAACGTCCAGGGGCTGCTCAATTCCTTCGCCTACGACCTCGATAACCGCATCCACGGATCGGCAAGTTCCGGGGGCGGCACGATCCGCCGCGTGAACGAGAAGGGCGAGCCCGAGGGGCCGGCGGTGGCGGTGGGCGGCCGCGATTTCTCGTTCGACCCCCGCACGCTCGACTTCCGCACCGAGACGGGCGGCGCCCAGCACGGCCGCTCGACCGACAACGTGGGCAATGTCTACATCTGCCACAACGGCGACCATTGCATCCGCTGCATGGTGGACGAGCGGTTTCTTTCCCGCAACAAGTTCTTCCCCGCGCCGTCGGCCAAGGAGAGCATCGCCCTCGACGGGCCGCAGGCGACCGTGTTTCGCATGAGCCCGGTCGAGCCCTGGCGGGTGCTGCGCACAAGGCTGCGGGCTGCGGGCATCGTGGAAGGGGGCGTCGAGGCGGGGGGCCGGCCGGCCGGCTACTTCACGAGCGGCACTGGGATCACGTTCGTCCGCGGTGATGCCGTCGGCGACCTCGTCGGGATGCTCGTCGTGGGCGACGTGGGCTCCAACATCGTCCACCGCAAGCGGCTCATCCCGCACGGCGCCGGCGTGCGGGCGGAGCGGGTCGATCCCGAGTCGGAGCTCGTCGCCTCGACCGACATCTGGTTTCGGCCGGTGCAGTTTGCCAACGGCCCCGATGGCGCGCTCTGGATCATCGACATGCAGCGGGAGGTGATCGAGCATCCCAAGAGCCTCGATCCGCCCATCAAAAAGCATCTCGATCTCACGAGCGGCCGCGACACGGGCCGGCTCTGGCGGCTCGTCGCCGCTGACGACTCTGCCGCCGCCGCCCGCACGCGGCGGCCGCTGCCACGGCTCTCGAAGGCCACCACGCCCGAACTCGTGGCGCTCTTGAGCCATGCCAACGGCTGGCACCGCGACACGGCGCAGCGGCTGCTCGTCGAACGGGCCGACCCCGCCGCCGCGCCGCTTCTGCAGGCGGTGGTCCGCCGCGACGATGCCCCGGCCCTCGCGCGGGTGCATGCGGCGCATGCCCTCGCCGGACTGGAAAAGCTCGCGGCCGCCGATCTCATGGCGCTGATCCCGGCAGAGGATGCGCTGGTGCGGGCCGCGGCGGTGCTGCTGGCCGAGCGGCTCGTGGCGGATGGCTCGGCCGATGCGGCCGAGCTTTCCGCGGCGCTTGCCGCGCGGGCCGCCACGGAGCCCGACATCCAAGTGCGGCTGGCGCTGGCGACGATTGCAGGCGGCATGGCCGACGGTCTGCGGCTCGACATCCTCCGTACGCTGCTCGAACGGGACGGCGATGATCTGTGGTGCCGCTATGCGGCGTTCACGTCGCTCCGCGGCGATGCGGGGAAGATCGTGGAGGCCTGGCTGGCCGATCCGCAGCGGCTCGCCGGCAGGCAGGCGGCCGCCGCGCTGCCGGGCCTGGTCACGCAGGTCGGCAGGCGGCACGACGCGGGGGAACTGGCCCGGATCGTCGCCGGCATCGACCGCCTCGCGCGGCCGCCGGCCGTGGGCGAGCCCGACCGACGGCACGAGGCGACATCGCTCCTGAACGAGCTTGCCGCGGCGCTTGCCGCCACGAACTCGGCGCTTGCCAAGGTCGAGCCGGTGGAGGCGACGCGGGCGCTCGTCGACCGGCTCACGGCGTTCAACCTCGCCGTCGCCGCCGACCGCGGCGCCGCGGTGCCGGAACGGATCCGCGGCATCAAGGACCTCGGCCTCGGAAGCCCGGCGGCGCTCGAGAGACTGCTCGCGGCCGAGGAGCCGGCGGAGATCGTGGCCGCCGCGATCGCCACGCTTGACCGGTCCCGCGATCCCGCCGCCGGGTCGGTGCTGGCAGGCGCGCTGCCGCGGCTGCCGGCCGCTGCCCGCCAGGCGGCCGCAACGGCGCTCGTGCGGAATGCCGACCGGGCGCGGCTCCTGCTCGATGCGATCGCGGCCGGCGCGATGCCGGCGGGCGATCTCGAACGGCAGACCGCCGCCACGCTCTGGGCGTTTCCGGACGCGGCGATCCGGTCGCTGGCCGCGGACGTGCTCGGGCCCGAGCCGCCGGCCAATCGCGAGCCGCTCGTGGTGTCGTATCGGGCGAGCCTGCCGGGGCAGGGCGATGCGGCCGCGGGGAAGGCGATCTTCCGCCAGCAGTGTGCGGCCTGCCATCGGGTGGACGGGGAGGGCCGCGAGATCGGGCCCGCGCTCTCGGCGGTGAAGGCCCGCGGGCCGGAGGCGTTTCTGCTCGGCATCCTCGATCCCAACCGCGAGGCCTTGCCGGGCTACCTCGCGCACGCGGCGGTCACCGGCGACGGCCGCGTCGTCACCGGCATCGTGGTGGCCCAGTCGGACGGCAGCGTGACGCTCCGCACGGCCGAGGGCACCGATACGACGATCCCGCGCGACGATCTCGAATCGTTCACGAACACGAAGCGGTCGCTGATGCCCGAGGGCTTCGAGAAGACGATCGACGCCCGCGGCATGGCCGACCTGATCGCCTATCTGATGGCGGCCCCGTAGGACGGGCACCGTCTCGCCGTCTGCCGGCTCGGGCGAGGGTCGTGTCTGTCACTCACGCAGGCTGGCGAGCCACTCGACCAGGTCGCGAAGCTCGCGGCGGGTGAGCTTCGTGGCGAGGTCGGCCGGCATCGCGGAGGCCCCTTCGCTGCGGTCTTCGATCGACGCGGTCGGGACGCGGTGGCTGCGGCCGTCGGCGGTCATGATCACGACTTCGTCCGACGTCTCGCTTTTGAGGATGCCCGCCAGCGTGCGGCCGTCGTCGGTCACCACCACCGTCGTGCGGTAGCCCTCGGCGAACTGGCTGCTCGGCCGCACGATGCTTTCGAGCAGATACGCCCGGTCGCGGCGGGCCGCGATGCCGTCGAGCCGCGGGCCCACGTCGCCCCCGGTGCCCTCCGCGCGGTGGCAACGCACGCATTCGAGACTCGCGCGGCGGAAGAACAGCTCCCGCCCCCGCGACGCATCGCCCCCCGCGAGCAGCTCCGCGGCGAGCTCGGTCGCCGCGGCGGGCGACGCGGTGGTCGCCGTGGCGGGCGACGCGGTCTTGCCCGCCTTCGCGTCGCGGGCCTCGATCACCTCGAGTGCGAGCCGCGGATCGAGGTCGCCCGCCGCGAGCCTGCCGGCGAGCTGCTCGAGCGTCTGCGCCGCGGCCGGCGTGTCGAGCGCGGCGAGCAGATCGATCGCGTTCTGCTGCTCGCGGAGCTGCGGCGGGTTGGCCGGCCGCTCCATGCAGAGATCCGTCAGTTCGGCTGCGAGCTTTTCGGCTTGGATTGCACGGGGATCTGGGTCGGCGGCCGGTCCGTCTTTTGCCGAGGCGATCGCGCGGGCCCGCACCCGTCGGGCCTCCTGCCGCACGACCGGCTCCCGGTCGGCGGAGAGCCGTTCGGCGAGCGGCAGCGCGGCCGGATCGTTCGTCGCCGCCAGGGACACGAGGGCCGCCGCCCGCGTGGCCGCCGCGCGGGCGGGATCGTCGCAGATCGCCGCCAGTAGGCCGCCGACGCCCGGCACGCCGAGGGCGGCCGCCGCGTCGAGCACGGCCGTGCGGAGCTTTTCATTGGCCGGGGTCTGATCGGATGCCGCCGCGCGAATTTCGGGCAACACGCCCGCGAGGGCCTGACGGGCCACAGCCGCATCCCGCGGCTCGGGAAACGGTCGCCACATGCCGAGCACGCGATCGAGCGAGGGCGGCTCGGCCCAGCCGCGGAGCACGGCCACCGCCTCGAGCCGGCGGTCGAGCGGCGGGTCGGGCCGCGGGATGAACCGGGCCAGGCGGGCCGCATCGGAAGCGGTGCCCGACCGTTCGCAGGCCGCGATCGACCGCCTGAGCACCGCGTCGCCATCGGGGCCGTCGAGAAGCGGGGCATCGAGCCGCGCGGCGACCGCGGCGGTGGCCGCCGGGATCGGCACGTCGTGGATCGCGCGGGCCGCCTCCACCACGATCCGCGGGTCGGCATCGTCGAGCAGAGCCGCGATCGCCGCGTCGCCATGCCGCCGCATCGCCAGGCAGGCCACGAGCCGCACGGCCGGATCGGCATCGGTGGCGAGCTGTTCGAGCGCTGTTGAGCCGGCGGGCCCGGCGACTCCGGCCACCGCCATCACGAGCGCATGCCGCGCATGGGGATCGAAGCCGCCGGGTGCGGCCGCCTCGCGAGCGATCGCCGCCCGCAGTGGTTCGCGCAGCGGCTGCATACCGGCCGGGGGCTTACCGCCGGCCTGCGCGTGGCTGCCGATCCGCCCGATCGCGATCGCCGCGGCGGCCCGCACATGCGCGTGCTCGTCGGCGAGGAGGGCGGCGAGCCGGGCGGACGACTGCGTCGCGACGCCGGCCGGCGCGAGGTCGCCGAGCGACCGCGCCGCCACCAGGCGGATTTTCCAGTCGGGTTCGGCGAGGGCCGTGACGAGCGCGGCGGCGATTTCGGCCGCCGCCGCGTCGCCGCGTCGGGCGATCTGTGCGAGCCCCTGGATCGCATGCACCCGCGCGAGTGTCGCCGCGGATGAATCGGCGAGCACCCGCTGCAGGCGATCCGCTGCGCCGCGGCGGGCGAGTTCCCACTGTGCCTCGAGTCGCAGCCGGCGGTCGGGGTGGGCGAGCAGCGCGACGAGCCGGTCCGGCTCGATCGCCGCCCAGTCTCCGGCGAGCAGCGTGCGGACCTCGTTCACGATCGCGGTGCGGGCCGCGGCCGCCTCGCCGCTTTGGGGCGTGGGCACGAACCGCCAGAGCCGGCCTTTGCCCTCGCCCTGCCATCCGTGCACCCAGTCGCTCACCCACACGGCGCCGTCCGGGCCGATCTCGACGTCGGTCGCGAGCACGTGCTTGAACGTCTCCTCCTCGTCGGTCGCCTCGAAGCTCGCCCCCTTGGGCTGCACGCGAAAGGTCCGCACGGAGCTGTTGGCCGCGGCGCCGCGGAAGTCGGCGAGCAAGAAGCGGCCGTCGAAGTGCGGCGGCAGGCCCGTGCCCGGATAGGCCGCGAATCCCGACGGCCCCGAGCCGATGTGGGCCAGCGGCGGCACGATCCAGGCCGGCTGGCCGTCGTGCGCGAGGTGCCAGATCCGTTCGCGGTTGAAGGGC
>JBJTSM010000053.1:0-7357 GCA_046076685.1 Planctomycetia bacterium
CGGTTTCGCCGCGCCTTCGGCCGGACGGTCCATGAGCAGATCGTGCACGTGAAGATGACGGAGCTCAAGCGGCTCCTGGGGGAACGATCCCGGCCGCTCGCAGACGTCGCGGCGGCGTGTGGCTTCGGCTCGACGCAATACATGACGACCTTCTTCAAGAAGCACGTCGGCATGACGCCCGGGCAGTTTCGGGAGCGGGTGGACCGTGGCCTCGAGCCCGCGTCGCCACGATGAGGAATCGAACAGAGTTCGAAAGAACGCACACACGAGCCGTGGCCGGGGCCATCGTTTCGCGATACCCTTGGAAAGGCGGGAACTTCAGTCTCCAGCCGCTGGTTGACTGAAGCATGAGGAGCACGTTCATGCGAGCAACACATCTCCGCGCGTCGGAAGCCCCACGACACAAGACCGCATTTACGTTGGTCGAACTGCTCGTGGTGATCGCCATCATCGGCACGCTCGTCGGTCTGCTCCTGGTCGCGGTGCAGCAGGCCCGCGAGATCGCCCGCGGCATGGCGTGCCTCAACAACTTGAAACAAATGGGGTTGGGAGCGCTCACCTACGTCGACATCAAGAGAATGATCCCTCCGGGGAGCGGCCCGGCCGAGATCATTGCAGACAATCGGAGCGACTACGGCTACACCGTGCTTGTCCTGCCCTACATCGAGCAACAAGACCTCTACAACAAAATAGTGGCGTATGCGAACAACACGTCGATTACGCTGTCGAGCAGAAACGCTCAAAACACGCCTTACAATTTGACCGGCACATCGGGATTCATTTCCACGCTGGCCTGTCCCTCTGACCCAGCCGTTGCGGCACGGCGGCAAAACAATGCCGCGAGGCCCGCGGTGCAGCCGCTTAATTACGCCGCGAACTGGGGCGATGTGATGGTCGGATCCAATGGCAACAACACGCCCTTTTCCAGCGTCAACCACTTTAGAGGCCCTTTCGTGAACTACTGGTCCACCTACGGCAGCTCTACCTACCAAGTTCCTGTGACGCTGATGAAAATCACCGACGGGCTTTCCAAAACGGTCCTGCTCGGGGAAGTGGGCGTGGTCGAAAACGCCACGAACCGGAGGTTCGGGGTGAAGTCGAGCGTTACGAACTGGGGCGGAAGCGCCACCCAGCCGGCTCCCAGCGCCTGCTTGAACTCGACTTCCTGGGTTCCATCGTCGAGCACGATTCTTGACCACTGCTGGGGGAAGGGAATGCGGTGGCTCCAGTCGAGGACGGATTACACAGGCTTCTTCACCAATCTTCCCCCAAATTCCACTCCCTGCTCGTCCGGGACGAGTTTTGACTCGAGTTTTGGCACGATCTCAAGCAACCATCCGGGGGTCGCCGGCATCGTGATGTGCGACGGGGCGACTCGCTTCATTTCCGAAACGATCGACTGCGGTGATCTCACCGTGACGCCTCCCACGACGTCCAGCGACGCCAGGTATTACAAGGGCCAGTCGATGTGGGGCGTATGGGGTGCCTTGGGAACGATCTCCCACGGCGAACAGCGACCGCTGACGGAGTGATGCACCGATGAAGGGCTGTGGCGTGAACAGGTCGGTGGAGGATCCAGCGGAATCGAAGCGGCTCGGAAATCGCTCGTTTGCGCGTTCGATGACTCGCTGCTTCGGCACAGTCGCGGTCTGCCTTCTCACGGTCGCCCTCGGCTGCGGCCGCGCGGGGCCAAAGGTCGAGTTCGTGGAAGGCACCGTGAACCTGGACGGTGAGCCGGTCGCCGGGGCGGATGTGGGATTTTCACCCGTCGCCGGAGGCCTGGCCGCCTACGGCAGGACCGATTCTGCAGGGAAGTTTCGCCTCACCACGACCCGGGGGGGCAGCCGCCTCGGCGGGGCTCCGGTCGGGGAGTATGTCGTGACGGTGGTGAAGTGGCGAAACCGTTTGGAGGAACTCGGTCCTCAGCCGGGTCCTTCCGACGCGAGCGCCGCGGGCAAGTGGCAGGCGGAAGCAGACCGGTTGAACTCACTACCGCCCGACTACATCGTGCCGAAGGCATATTGCGAAAAGGCCGCCTCGCCGCTCAGGGCGACGGTGAAGCCAGGCCGCAACACCGGCCCGGCGTTCACGTTCAACCTCACCTCTTCAGGAGCCCCTCCTTGAATCACACGAGGAACCGCATGCGACACAGCTCCAGCCTCCTTGTCCTCGCCTGCTTGCTGTCATCGTTGCCGACGTTGTCGCAGCTCACTTCGACGGCAGAAGCGGCCGATGCGGCGCCCGCCGGACTCGTCGGCTACTGGCGGCTCGACGAGGGTGTCGGCACGACGGCCTTCGACTATTCCGGCAAGGGAGCCCATGGCACCGTGGTCGGCGGCGCGGAATGGGTGACGGGCGAGTCGGGACCCGAACTGCGGCTCGACGGCAAGACGGGCTACGTGTCGGTGCCCGATGGCGGCTGGAACGTGGGCAGCCCGGTCACCTACTGCTGCTGGCACAAGGCGACGAAGGAGGGCAGGGTGTTCGACCACGAGATGGGGGGCAGGATCCCCGGCGTGTTCTCGCTCCAGTCCGGCGGCCGATTCGCCGGCTACGACGGCCACCCGACCGACACGTCCCTCGTGCTCGGAGCGAGCAAAGAGCCCTGGACGTTCGTGGCCATCACGATCACTCCCACGACGATCACGGCGTATCGAGACGGCCTGCCCGTGGCAACGAAGGCGATCGAGGGCATGCCGCGCCACCCGGGACCGCTGGCCATCGGCGCCCGCGGCTGCGTGCCCGATAATTTCCTCGCGGGCAGCGTCCGCGAGATGGCGGTCTTCGATCGTGTGCTCTCGCCTGAGGAGATCGCCGCGATGCATGCCCGCTCCCGGAAGGGCCAGCCGCTCTACGAACCCGCCCGCGGGCTCAAACTGCTGGCCGTGCGGAGCGAGCGGAGCCTGCACAGGCCGGCGGAGTCGGCCGCCGTCGAGGTGGTCGTGAAAAACTTCTCGGCCGAGAAACAGCAGGCCGAACTGGCCGTGGGCTGCATCGGCCGGCTCGCCGATTGGCAGGAATCGTCACGGCAGACGCTCACCCTCGACCCCCGCCAGTCACGGTCGCTCCGTGTCGAGGTGCCGCTGGCGAGCCAGTTGTTCGGCACGGCCGTGGAGGCGAGGCTCCTCCGCGACGGCAAGCCGTTCGACCGCGCCGAGGATGTCGTCGGCGTCCATGACAACCCGTGGATGGTCGGCATCGGCGGCACGCTGCCGGGCGACTTCATCGGCCGCGCGAAGCCGGAACAGGCCGACAAGCTGCTCGACCTCGCCCGACAGAAATACGCCAACTGGCTCGAGGTCTTCTTCTGGGCCCCCGACGACTGGGGCAACCTCACGCCCACCGCGGATCGCTGGTACAGCGGCCAGGCCAGCTACCTGATGGAGCCGGGCAAGCTCAAGCGGTTCATCGAGTCGGCGCATGCCCGCGGCATCAAGGTGGTCACCTACGGGAAGCACGTCGCCTGCGGTCCCGATGGCGCGGAACTGATGCGGAGGCGGCCGGAGTGGTTTCGGGGTGGCTGGGGCGACGTCCGCCAGCTCGACGAGTGGAACGACGACGCGGCCCGGGCCAGGAAGGGAGCCACGTTCTCCTGGCAGCAGTTTCCGATCGATTTCAACCGGCCCGACGCCCTCGCCTTTGGCATCCGGCAGATCGCCGACTCGGCCGCGATGTTCGGCTGGGACGGCGTGCGATTCGACGGCCACTACACCGTCTCGAGCGACGCGGTGAGCGCCTGGAACATGCGGCAGCTCAAGGAGTCGGTCTGGGCGAAGCGGCCCGATTTCCTCTTGGGCTTCAACTACGCCTTCGCACCCGACAGCTATCCCGCGATCACCCGCGAGATACGGGAGGCGATGGCCGGCAGCGGCATGTGGATGCAGGAGGCGATCGGCCAGCACGACGGCTACTCGATCGACGGCAGCATCTATCGCACGTGGACCAAGGCCGAGGGCGTGGCCCGCGCCTTCGCCCCCAACGAACTCAAGCAGGCCAAGCACGTGAGCAGCCTGGGCGGACAGTACCACTGCATCCTCGCGCTCAAGCCCTCGCCCGCCGGCCTCTACAAGCTGGTCTACAGCCTGATCGCGGGCGCGCATTCGGTGTATGGCTCGCACGAGCAGGTGCCGGGGTGCGGCAACTGGGGTCGGTTCATGACCCGCTGGTCGGCGTTTCTCTGGCACCCGCGGCTGGCGGTCGTCGCGCGGCCGGAGGAGCGGATCACAGTCGGCGACTCACGCGTCTATTGGCAGCCGCTCGCCCAGGAGTTCATCGACACGCCGACGCGGAAGTTTACGGTGGTCCACCTCGTGAACCCGAGCCCCGACGACACGATCGCCAAGACGACGCTCCCGGAACCGCTCGATGGCTTTCCCGTGAGCATCAAGGCCTCGCCCGGGTCGGCGATCGAGCGGGTGGTGTTCGTGCGGCCTGATGGCGAGCCTTATGACGTCGGGCTTACCAATGAAGGAAATACAAAAGAGGCCCGGGTGCGGGTGCCGGGGCTGGCCGTCTGGGGCATGCTGATCGTGGAGGAGTCAGGCCGTTTCACGGTGCCGCCGGCACCGCCGCGGTTCAGCGACCCTGTGAGCGAGGCCGATCTGACGGCCGGCCGCTCGGCGCCGCCGGGGGCGATCGTGGTCGATCCGCTGCAGCCGGCGACCGTCGGCGTCACGCTTGCCGACGACGAGTCGCTCGTGGAGACCGACACCGGCTACAACTCCTTGAACGCCAACGGCGTGTCCGATCCCGACGCCGCGAATGGCCGCGCACAGGCCCGGGTGAGTGGGGCCGCCCGCGGCTCGTTCGGCCGCACCTGGAACGGGCCCTTTCCACCGGGACGCTATCGCATCAGGGCCCGGCTTAAGCTCGTCGACTCGCACTCGCCGCCGCGACGGCAGTCGGTCCGCATGGATGTGTCGGGCGTGTTCTACGGGGCCACGACGAAGTTTCCGCCGGTCGATTTCAATACCGACGCCGCGACGCCGTCCGAGCGGCGGCTCGTCGTCGACGGCACCTACCACTATTACGACCGCGAGATCGAGCTGCGGTCGGAAAGCCTGGTGCATGTGTTCATCGGTGGCGAAAGCAAGGAGCCCGAGGGCAACAGCCTCTTCTGCGACCACCTGATCGTGAAGCAGTTGGAGCCGTACCCCGACGCCAAGCTCCTCGCGCTCGCGCCACCGCCGGAGAAGCCGGCCGGTCTGCGAACCCCGGAGGGCAGGTCGCCGCGGAAATTCCTGCACGTCCGCGGGCTGCACTGGAAGCCCTACGGCGTCGAACGGCTCGTGCCCGACTGCTCGATCGCCTATGCCCTGCCGGAGAAATACGAGGAACTCTACGCCTCCGACGCGGTCGTGCTCGCCAACACGGCGCCGCAGACGAAGCTCGAAGTCCGCAGGATGCTCGAAGACTTCGTCAAGGATGGCGGCCGGCTCGTGATCCTCGGCGGCCCATGGACGCTCGATCAGGCCCGGCTCTCCGGCACGCTGCTCGAGCCGCTCCTGCCATTCACGATCGACGGCTCGAAGCGGAAGCCGCCGCTTGTCCACTGCCAGCCGGCCGCGGTTTTAGGGCCGAAGGCGAACGAGGCGTGGAGCGACAAGCCGGCCCTCTTCTGGCGGCACGACCTGAAGCCGAGCCCCAAGGCCAAGGTCGTCGCGTTTGCCGGCAACGAGCCGGTGGCCGCCACACTCGAAGTGGGTAAGGGTGAGGTGGCCGTCTTCACAGGCACCGTCCTCGGCGAACCCGCCGCGGGCCAGGCGGCGTTTTGGGAGTCGGCCTCATGGCCCGACCTGCTCCGTCGCCTCATCGGCGATCCACCAAACCGATGAAGCCATCCTCTCCGAGCCTCACGCTCACACCGTGCCAGGCACGCCTTGACGGATGCATATCGTTTGCGAAAAATAGATGCATGCGAACGACTCTCAACATCGACGACAAATCTCTGGCGCAAGCCGCTCGCCTCACCGGGGTGCGGCAAAAGACGGAACTCGTTCGGCTCGGCCTGGAGGCGCTGATCGCCCGGGAATCATCCCGAAAACTCGCCGCTTGCGGCGGAAGCGAGCCCCGCCTGCGGCCGATCCCCCGCCGGAGGCCGGGCTGAGTGGTGCTGCTCGACACGTCGGTGTGGATTGACCACCTGCGTCGCGGTGATAGCAGGGCCGCCGCGCTGTTGGAGCAGGGAGACGTCGTCTGCCACCCGCTCGTCATCGGTGAACTGGCGTGCGGGTCGCTCATCCGGCGCACCGAGATCTTGAGGCTGCTCGAAGCCCTGCCGCAGGCTCCCCAGGCTTCGCACTCCGAAGTCCTGATCTTTATCGACCGGCATCGGCTGCACGGCAAAGGCCTCGGCTTGATCGACGTTCACCTGCTCTGGGCGGCCATGAAGCAAAAGCACGTTCTCTGGACACGAGACAAACGGCTGCGGCAGATGGCTCAGAAACTGGTCATCATCCCGGCATGGTCGTGATTTCCCGTGGCCATGCCCTGCACTCAGCGGGCTGCCGCCGGTGAAATCGCCCGGCCGAGCAGGGCCTGCCAGCCGGCGGCGTTCCAGAAGGCTTTTGATTCGTCGCGGTCGCCGCCGCGTTGCCGGAACGGAGTGGACCGCGTCACCCCCCCGGCTCCCGCCGGGGGCTTTTGGTCGAGCGTTACGCGTCGTCTCCCGAAACACCGTTCCCAGAAGCCCTTCGCGGAAGCGAGGGGGTGACGGGCACGACTAGCCGGCGTTTTCAGCGGCAATCTCGAACTGCATCTCGCCGGGCATCTCGACCCGACGCGATGCGTCGAGGATTTCAATCGCGACGACGCGACCTGCCTGGTCGAGATCGAGAATGACACCGGGACGGGCTTCGTCGCTTTCAACGACGGCCGCTGTCGCGAAGATCATCGATAGCGTGTCGGTGCCTGGGTCATACATCACTTTCATCGGACACCCTCCAGTACTTTGAAATCTTGCTCGTCCGATAAACCGTCACGATGCGGGCGGGCGATTGATCGACATCGATGACCACCCGCAGCAAGTAGCCGTCTGCCAGGATCGAGTGCCACACTTCGCGCCCGGCTCGCACGGCCAGCTTTTGGCCCGGCGATCCAAGAACCACGTCGACATCCTGGGCAGCGATGCCGCGTCGTCGCGCCTCCATTATGGCATGGTCAGTCCAATGAAACGCGTGCATGGTTTCCCGCATCCTCAATGCAGCAAAAGGTGTACGGAAGTATACATTTTTCGGTTTTCCGCCGGGGGGTTTTGGTCGAGCGTTACGTTCCGTCTCCCGAAGCACCGTCCCCAGAAGCCCCTTCGCGGAAGCGAGGGGATGACGCCCACCATCACCATCCGCGTCGTTTCTCCCAT
>JBJTSM010000054.1:0-2581 GCA_046076685.1 Planctomycetia bacterium
CGCCCACGTAGTGCGAGAGGTCGCCGTCCTCGAAGAAGTAGAAGGGCTGCTTCGGCGCACACCCACCCGCGAGGAGCGAGACGCTCGTCAGGGCCACCCAGAGTTGTCTGGCAAGTCGCGGCACGGGGGATTTCGCAGGGCCGTGGTGAATCGGTTCAAAATTGCCGCCGCTGCGCCCAAGGGGTGTGGTCCGCAAGAACATGCGGACCTGCCCGGCACGGTGCCCCCCGACTCCGTGCCCGTAACCCGTACGCCAAGGCGCAGCGACGGCTCCAGAGGTATCGGCCGCCCAACCCGCAAACTTGGAGGAACCCCTACGATTTGCTCAGCCGGCGCGACCGGAACGGTCTGCCGGCGGCTCCCTGGGAAGCTGGGAGGAGGTCTGGGGAAACTGCGATGACCAGCGTGCTGTGTGGGCGTGTCGCACGCGGCCATCCTCGAGCCAGACGAACCGGGCGGCACAGCCTGGAGCGGCTTCGATGACGGCCGCCGACCGCTCCGGGCCGAGCACACTGGCGGCCGTGGCCAGGGCGTCGGCGGTGGTGCAGTCGGCCGCCACGACCGTGACCGCGGTCGACCCGACGACCCCCAGCCCCGTCCGCGGATCGACGATGTGGCTGTAGCGGATGCCGTCGATTTCCACGGCCTGCCAGGCATCGCCCGACGTGGTGACCGCCGCGTGCACGAGGCAGAGCCGCTCCTCGGAGTCAGCCGGATCGACGCCGCCACCATCCACCCGCAGCGGCGCCACGGCGATGCTCCAGCCCGCCGTGCCGGGGGGCGGTCCGGACACCGCCACGTCGCCCGAGGCATCGACCATCGCGGCCGCGATGCCATGGCGGCCGATCACCTCCATCGCCCGATCGACCGCATAGCCCATGCCGATGCCGCCGAGATCCAGCCGCATCCCCGGCCGCCGCAGTTCGACCGCGTGCCCCTTGGAATCGAGCCGCAGCGTGTCGGGGCCGACCGCCTCGCGGGCCCGGGACAGTTTGTCGGGCAGCGGCAGCCGGCCCGACCGCCGGGCCTGCCGCCAGAGGGTGGTCAGTGGCCCGACGGTGGGATCGAACGCACCGTGCGTGGCATCGCGCATCGCAACGGCCCGCTCGAGCACCCGCCACAGGTCGTCGCCCACGGGCGCGGGATGCGGCGTCGGCGCCCGGCCCGAGAGCCGCGAGAGTTCGCTCTCGGGATCGTAGTCGGAGAGGATCCGCTCCAGCCGGGCCACCTCACCGAAGCCCGCCGCGATGGCCGCCCGCCCCGCCGCCTCCGATGCGGCGTGCACCGTGATCGTCCATGGCACGCCCATCAGCCGCCGGGTTTCGCTCACGCGTTCGGTGGCCGGCGGGGTCTCGCCCCGGTTCGCGGGCGCCGGGGCGGGCGCAACCGTGGCCGCGCCGCAGCCGGCCAGCGCCGCCACGAGCAGGCCGGCGGCCGCCGCGGCTGCGTGAAAGGCCCCGAGTCGATAGAATCCGGTGGTCATGAGCGATGCACCATCCCGTCCGTCCGTGGCGATCACCTTCGACTGCACGCCTCTGCGGAGCGTGCGGCAGATCGACATTCCGTCCGACGCTTCTCCGGCCTACCGCAGCCGCCTGGAGCGGGTGCAGCGGGCGATCCGGCAGCACGGCACGCGGAACACCTACTATCTCACGAACGGCTCCTGCACGTTCCAGTTTACAAACGATCCGGCCACGGGCTGGGTGCGGTTCGCCGTCGAGGGCACGGTGATCACCGACGACGCCGACACGCGGACGGTCGGCAGCGATCTGGCCATCCGGCTCGACAAGGAGACCTGCGACTGGCTCACCCAGCCGGCGGTGCAGTGGCTGACGCTGTCGGTCAAGCACGCCGTCGAGGTGGAATTCGACCGCTACATCGCCGCGGGCGACCTCGCCCGGGCCCAGGAGCGGCTCGCCCGCGAACAGGCCGCCAGCGATTCGAGCGGCGGCTTCCTCGGCATGAACCTGTAGGGCGAACCCCATCCCCCGGCTTGCGCCGGGGGCTTTTATGAACGGGTCGCGAGATCTCCGCCCGCGGCCGGCTCGCGGCGTTTCACCTCGAGCAACACGCTTTCGTTGTCGCTGCCGCGGATCGGCCAGGCGGCGATCCTCCGCACGCTCACCTTCTTCACGAAGCCGCGGTGCCTCGCCTCGCCCTTCTCCTCCTCCCAGCGCGGCCCCTTCACGACGAGCAGCCGGCCGTAGTGCTCGCAGAGCGGCTCGAACCAGCCGAGCAGCTTGATGAGCGGCGCCACCGCCCGCACCACGAGCACGTCGAATCGCCCCGCGCCGCCGGCCCGGCCTCCCGCCTCCACCAGCGGCTGCGCGGCTCCCTCGTGCACCGGCACCGCGAGGCCGATCTCGCCGACGATCTCCCGCACGGCGCGGGCCCGCTTCCCCACGCTGTCGCAGAGTTCCACCCTGAGATCGGGCCGCAGGATCGCCAGCAGCACCCCCGGCACGCCCCCGCCGGTGCCCACGTCGAGCAGCCGCTCGCCGCGGGCCAGATGCGTGGCGATGGCCACGGCGTCGGCGACGTCCCGGGAGACGAACCGTTCGACGTCGGTATGGCGGCTCAA
>JBJTSM010000055.1:0-2370 GCA_046076685.1 Planctomycetia bacterium
CCAGGCGGCGAGCACGCCCGAGTCGTTCGGCGGCGCCGACGACTCTCCCGTAAACACGATGCAGTCACAGCGGCCGTCGAACCCGGTGAGGTCATGGAGCGCCACCGGCACCTCGCCGGCGGGCACCGTGACCGTGCCGCCGTCCTGCCAGCCCCACTCGCTCCCCTTCGTGCCGAAGGTCTCGGCGAGCGGCGTGCCGTTCACGAGCAGCTGAAACCTGCCGGGAGTACCCGGTGCGTTCCATCGGGCCACCCAGTCCTTCGTCCGCACGAACACGTGGTAGGTTCCGGCGGCCGGGAACGTCACCGTCATCGTCGCGTCGGCCACCGGCCTGCCGAGTCCGTGGGCCAGCAGGTAGGGCGAGCCCATCTGCTGGATGAACTGCGTGTCGAGGCTCCAGCCCCCGCGATCGGCGAAGCTCTCCGCCTCGACGAGGACAGTCGCAGCAGCCGCAACGGCCGACCCGACGGCAAACGATGCCGCCGACACGGCGATGATCCACGCGAATAGCCTGCGCATCATGCGATTCCTCGCGCGGTTTCTGGGCCGCAGGCAAAAGCCGCAAGCGGCCGTCGAACGGCAAACCCTACCGCCGCTTGTCGCGGCGGGCCTGCGCCCGCTTGCCGGCGGCCATGACGTGGCTGCCCCTGCGGGTGGCGAGTCCACCGACCTTCAGCCGCGACTTCTTGGCCAGGGTCGCCGCCGACCGCTGCTTCGCGTTGTCGAAGCGCACAGCCTGGGCGGCGGCCGCAGCATTCGCCGGCGGCAGCTTCCGCTGCTTCGCCTTCGACACGGGGGCCACCTTGGCTGCCGCCGGGGCGGCCGCGGCCACGCTCGGCTTCGCGGCGACGGCTGCCTTCTTCGCAGCGGCAGCGACCGGCTTGGCGGCCGGCTTCGCGGCCGGAGGATTGAGCGTGGCCACCTTCGCGGCCAGTTCCGCGCGGAGTCCGGCGCGGGCCGTGCGGTGCCCGGCCACGCGGCTCCGCTTCGGCGGCTTCGCCCGGACGGCGGTCGGCTTCGCGGCCCCGGGTGCGACGGCCTTCGCCGGGAGCGTCTTGAGTTGCGTCTCGAACCGCTTCACGGCGCCGTCGAAGAGTTCGGCCTTCGCATGGCTGCGGGCATTGGCCTCGGCCACGGCCCGCGGCGCCCGCTTCGCGGCACGGCTCTGTTTGCCGACGAGCGCCCGCCACTTGTCGCGGAATTCGCGGGCCCGCCCGAGCAAGGCCTGGACCTCCGCGGGGGCGGCCTGGGAGAGCGTCTTGCTCTCGCTCATGTCGAGGAGTTTCCGCTCCGCGGGCGTGCACAGGCTCCGCACCCGATCCGACGAAACACCCGACGCCACCGAACCCCGCGCTGACTTGGCCATGGATACCTGCTCCAGAAATGTGCTTGAAGAAGTCTGTCGAACGACGCCCGGACGGGCGTGTCGGGCGAATCATATGCCACGGCGGCCGCAAATGGCGAATCCGGCCTCATGCCACCGGCGGCAGGAGCCGGGCCATTTCAACGGCCACGCGGCTGCCGGCGTCGTCCACCACGGCCGCACACGCCACCGCTTCGTGCGGTTCGACGCTCGCCTCTTCGGCATAGCCACTGCCGCCCGAGCGGCCGGCCTCGCCGCCGACCGGCCGGCGAAATACGCGGATCCGCCGCGTGGCCGCGTCGATCACCCACACCTCCGGGATGCCGTGCCGGGCATAGAGGGGCACCTTCGTGCCGAGGTCGTAGGCGAGGCTCGTGTCGGCGACCTCGATCACGAGCAGCACGTCGGCCGGCCCCGGGTGCGATGTCGTGTAGAAATCGGGCCTGGGACGGAGGATCGAGATGTCGGGCTCGGGCTCGCTGATATCGTCGAGACGCAGCGGGTTTTGGCACCGGATGAATACCGACTCGCCGGCACGACGCCCAAAGTGCCGGGCGAGCACGTCCACGATCGCGGCATGCAAAGCTCCGATCGGCGACATATCGATGATCTCCCCCTCGATGAGTTCCACCCGGTCTTCGGGCCCGAGGATGCCGGTCTCGCCCATGCGATGAAACGCGTCCACCGAGATCAGGTGGCGGGACGGCGCGGCAAAAGGAATCGTGGCCATGGCGGCGGCACCCTCTACGAAATCGGCTCGGCAGCACCCGGCGGGAAGTATACGGACGAACACATTGGCGTCAACCGTCAGCCGGTGACGCTCTTCGATCACCCCGCCGGTCACGGGACATCAACCGGGCCTTTTTACACCTCGTCGAGCGGGGCGGTCGCGTCGCCGAACGACTTCTCGCGGACGCCCATCTTCTCCATGAGCGAGAGATAGAGCCGGCACATCTGGCGGTCGGGCTTGCCTGTGTAGTCGAGCACCCGCCCCGTCTCGATCCGGC
>JBJTSM010000056.1:0-2620 GCA_046076685.1 Planctomycetia bacterium
TGAAGGTGGATGCGTCGCCCGTGCTCGACGACGACGACTCCGCGTCGGCGGCGGACGACACCGGCTGCCGGGTCTGCCCTGAGACCATCCTGGAGGCGATCCTGTTCGTGGGGCTGCCCGACGGCGAGCCGATCACCAGCCGCAGGGTGGCCGGCCTGATGCGGGGCGTGCGGCCGCAGGAGATCGACGAACTGGCCGCCGGGCTGCGGCAGCGGTATCTGGCGAACAACTGCCCCTACGAGGTGGTGGCAAAGGATGCCGGCTGGGTGATGCGGCTGCGGCCGGAGTTCGCGCGGTTCGGCAGCGTGGTGGAGGCCCGCTCGAGGACGGTGCGTCTGGATGCCGAGGCGCTCGACGTGCTGGCACTCGTGGCCTGGAACCAGCCGGTCCGACGCGACCGGATCGTGGAGCTGGGCTGCGACGCCCGGCCCGCCGTCTGGCGGCAGCTCGTCCGCCGCGGTCTCCTGGAACTCGTCCACGAGGGCGAGGTGCACGACGGCCACGATTCGGCGGCCGAACCGTCGTACCGCACCACGCAGAAGTTTCTCGAAGTGTTCCGGCTCGAGAGCATCGCCGACCTCCCCGAGCCCACCGAGCCGCCGAAGTAGCGGGTTGGCTCGCGCGCAGGGCTTGTCTGGGCCCGCGGCCGCCGTTGCATAAAAGCCCCGGGCGCAAGCCCGGGGATCGCCTTCGCTCTAGCCGCCGCGTGTGCCGGCCCACGCGAGCGCCGCGGCCCGCGTCGTGATCGCGCCGTCGAGTTGCAGGCTTCGCAGGGCCGCGAGCGTTTCCCCCACCGCGCGGCCGGCCGGCACGCCGGCGGCGAGCAGGTCGTTGCCGGTGAGGAGCGGCGGCGGATCGAGCTCTTCCCGGGGCAGGAGCAATCGAGCCGTGATCCAGGCCGCGGCAGATGCCGAGCCCAGGCCGCAGCTCGCCCGGGCCCGCAGCACGTCGGCGAGCAGGAAGGCCGCGTCGTGCGCGAGCCACGGCTGCACGAGCGACCAGGGCTGCCGATCGATGCCCTCGACCGCGTGCCGCTCCACGAAGGCGACCGCCTCGTGCAGCCAGCAGGCGGTTTTCGACTCCTTCGTGGAGAGCCGCAGCCGGGCCGCGATGCGCCGGGGCGTCTCCGGCGGCAGGCCGCCCGAGAGGATGTCCAGGGCGGAGGCGATCTCCGGCTCGTCGAGGGCGTCGATGATCCGGGCGGCGGTGTGCCAGGCCTCGTGATCGACCGGCCCGCCGTCCCCCGGCGCCACCTCGGGCAGCACCTCGCGGGCCAGGCCGGTTTGCGCGAGCAGTTCGAGCGCCCGCCGCCGGCCCGGCCGGGACACCATCGCCCGCAGTTCGGCCGCGACCCGCTCGGGGCTGACGGTGGTCACGAGATGCGTCATCCGCGTGATCGCCGCCTCCGTCTGTTCCTCCAGGGCGAAGCCGAACACGGCGGCGAACCGCACCGCGCGGAGCATCCGCAGGTGGTCCTCGCCGAACCGCATCGCGGCGTTGCCGATCGCCCGCACGATCCCCGCGGCGAGATCGGCCCGGCCGTCGACGTAATCGCGCACCGTGCCCGTGAGGGGATCGAGGAACAGCCCGTTGATCGTGAAGTCGCGGCGCAGCGCATCCTCGCGGGCATCGGTGAAGGTGACGCCCGCGGGGTGACGGCCGTCGGTGTAGGCCGCGTCGCTGCGGAACGTGGCCACCTCCACCTGCCCCGCCCCGCGGGGGCCGAGCACCGTGATCACGCCGAAGGCGGCGCCCACGGCCAGCGTCCGGCGCTGCCCGAACACCGCGCGGACCTGGTCGGGCCGGGCCGACGTGGCCACGTCGTAGTCGGCCGGCGTGCGGCCGAGCAGTTCGTCGCGCACGCACCCCCCCGCCCACAGGGCCTCGTGGCCGGCGGCCCGCAGCCGTTCGACCACGACGATGGCAAACGCGCGGGCCGCGGCTGGATCGCAGGAAATGGCGGGCATGGGCTCGGAGCAGAAGAGGTTGCAGGGGCCGCCCACGATGGTACCGGATCACCCCGGCCTGGGCGCACCGCCGCATTTCCAGCCAGAACCACCCGCGGCTATGCTACTCGGAATGGATCGCCCGAATCCCCGGAGTTAACAAGCATGTCCGCCTCCCATGAACCCGCCTCGTCGTGCCAGGTCTCCCGTCGTGATGCCCTGATGGCCGCCGGCGTCGCCGGCGCCACGCTCGCCGGCATGCGGGCCGTGCATGCCCAGTCCCCCTCGGCGGATCTCATCCGCGTGGGGCTCATCGGGGCCGGCGGCCGCGGCACCGGCGCCCTGCAGCAGGCGCTCTCCGTGCCCGGATCGAACGTGAAGCTGACAGCCATCGCCGACGCCTTCGACGACCGCATCCAGGGGGCCCTCAAGGCGGTCGAGTCGATGAAGGACAAGGTGGAGGTGCCGCAGGAGCGTCAGTTCAAGGGGCTCGACGGCTACAAGCAGGTGCTCGAGCACTGCGATCTGGTCATCCTCGCCACCCCGCCGGGGTTCCGCCCCTTCCACTTCGAGGAGGCGATCAAGGCGGGCAAGCACGTATTCATGGAGAAGCCGGTCTGCGTCGACGCCTTCGGCGCGAACATCTGCCTCCAGGCCGCGAAGCTCGCCGACGA
>JBJTSM010000057.1:0-7412 GCA_046076685.1 Planctomycetia bacterium
CAGGGAAGAATCCGCTCGCCATCCCCGTGTGGCCACCCGCAGTCCCCCGGCGGGAGCCGGGGGATGACGCGATCCATGAAAAAGGGGACAGGCACCTTTTGCTGCGCAAAACGAGCCAGCCCCCTTTTTACTCCCCGCTGGAGGCCGTCTGCTGCCGGCCGTATTCGAGCAGGCGGTCGGTTTCGCTCAGGTATTCGGTCATGCTCTGCTGCGGGCCGAGCGGCACGCCGACGGGAGTGCCCAGGCCGATCGTGCCGTCGGGCCGCAACTGGACGCCGAAGTAGTAGTTGCCGCCGACCAGCCAGCCATCGTAGGCCGCCGGCTTGATCCACCACGACATGGTGAACGGGCCGGCGAACTGCCCGCTGAGCTCGCCGCCCGTGCCGGCTCCGATCCGGCCGGCCGCGGCCACGGTGCGGCCGCCGAGCCCGACCTTCCGCTCGTGCGGCGTCGAGTCGAGCAGCGTCGCGCCGGAGGTTTCGTTCATCTGCAGCACGGCGCGGTGGTTGCTCATCGGCCACATCCGGCCCGCGTCCGACAGATCCGTGTTCGGCGTCGGCCGGTGATAGATGTAAAACGATCCGCCTTGCGGCCAGATCCTGTTCAGCCGCACCCAATACACGGCCTCCTGCCGCGCGGCGTCGGGGAGAGGTAGCGCTGCCCGTTGCGGGAGAGGCCATCCGCTGTTCGTCATAGGGGCCGAGCACGGGCCCGCCGGGCTTGCCGATGGTCCGCAGCGGCTTCCCCTCGGGCGTGAACACCTTCACCTGATGCGTGCCCTGGTCGCTGACGTAGATGCTGCCGTTTGCGTCCACCGCCAGCTGCGCCGGCTTCTCGAGCCGATCTGCGACCACGACCTCGATTTCGAACGCGTTGTCCCAGTTGTTGGCCACGTAGGCGACGACCGCCGCATCGGCCTGCGGTCCGCCGTCATGCGCGAGCCATTCGGCACCGGCCCAGCCGCCACCGGCCGACAGACCGCGCACCCCGCCGAGCCGCTGCCCTTCGAGGTCCGTCCACACGAGGACAAAGGCTTCTCCCACGGGCGAGGCGGGCGCGAATGGACGTGTTGGTCACCGGGGACAGGCACCTTTTGCTGCGCAACAGGAGCCAGTCCCCGGTGCGGCTTCCGCCGGGGGCTTGTAGGGAGACGGTGGTGGCAACACGAGCGGGTACGCGGGTCATCGGTACTCGGCTCGGCCCCATGTGGCGGCGCGCTCCCAGACAAAAATCCGCGGCGGCTCCGAGCGGCTGCGGAGCTCGATGATCTGATCCCGCCAGAGCCGCCCACCCTCGTCGCTGAAATACACCTGCCAGGCCGCAGCGAGCGTGTCGCCCGAGCGCGGCGGGTCGCGCTGGCAATTGAGCAGCCGCCAGGGAATCGCGTATTCGAGCGTGTAGCCCCGGCCGCCAGGGCTCGCCGCAAACGCGCCGCGAAACCCGCTCGGGTTCACGACGATCTGCTCGACGAGCATGCCATGGGCGATCGAGAGACAGGGCATCTGGTTCGGCGCGTGAAACCACATCGTGAGATGCGTGAGCCTGGGATTCTCCGCCGCCGCCCGCTGCTCGGGTGTCGGCACGCGCTGCCGCATCCCGAAGTAGCTCGGACCGTTCGCGGCGACCGGCCAGCCCTGCTCGCGGTCGGTCGAGAGCCGCACCTGCACGCCACCGCCCCGCCAGGCCGCGAAGGCGTCGACCAGCGGATCGAACGTGTTTTTGAGCGGCGCGGGATCGCCGACCGACGCGGCGATGTAGAGACACTCGTCGTCATACATCATCCGGCCGTCGACCCACTCGGGGCAGTCGTCACCGCCGTCGAGCGAACTCGTGAAGCCCACGGCCGATCGCCAGTCGTCGAGCCGGCCGTCGATCACGATCGGCTCCGCCGGCCGCGACACCACGATCGACTCGTGCCGCGGGGCCCCGAAGAGACGACGCAGGTCGCGGGCTTCGTCGGCAGCACCCGCAGGGGGCAGCCCATATCCGAGCTCGACGCCGGGATCGGCCTCGATCCGGCGGACGAACCGCTCGGCCGCGTAGGGAATCGTCTGCGGCGGCCGCTCGGGCGACGGGGAGAACCGGGCGGCCTGCCCCATCTCCAGCCGCTGCGGGAACCGCGACTCAGCCGCGCCCAGCTTGCCCGTCGCCACCACGGCACCGTCATACACCTGCACGTCGGTGGCCCGGTCGGGCATCACCCGCACCGCGAACTCCGTGCCGAGGTCGAGCACGTCGGTGGAGGTGGTGTCGAGCCGGAAGCCGCTCATCCCCTTCGGCACGCGGACGACCGCGCTGCCCGCATGGAGAAACGCCTGCGTGTCGCTCTCGAGCTCGATCTCGCCCGGCCCCTCGAGCACGATCACCACGCCATTCCGCAGGGCAAGCTCGATGGCGCCGCCGAGAATGGCCAGCCTGCCCGCGGCCAGCGGTGTGCCGACTGTCAGCGGCTTCTTTCCGCCGGTGGCCGAATCCGCGCCCAACAACAGGAAGCGGGTCTTCGTGACCGTGGCCAGATGGGTCTCAGACTGCTCCGCAACAGTATCGGGCCGCTGACGGGCCACGAGGGCCACGCCACCGGCGACGAGCACGAGCCCAAGCGCGACACCGGCCGCAAACAGCCAGGGCGACCGCAGCCAGGAACCGCTCGCGGCCGGGGCCCGGCTCGCCGAACGGCTCGCATCAGACGACCGCCGGCCCGCGAGCGCCGCCATCACGGCGTCTTCCATGAGCTGCGTGTCGCTCGGGGCCGCACCCAGACGGTCTTCGAGCTTGAGCCAGCGGGCCTCGGGCGCCTGCACCGCCCGCACGAGGCCGTCGAAGCCGATCTGGTCGGCCAGATGCCGCCGCAGCGCCGGGTCGGCCGCGAGCCGCGCGACGAGTTCGGCCTGCCGGTCGGCCGACAGCTCCACGTTGTCGTGCCAGGCGGCGAGCAATTCGAGGAAGGCGGGGTCGTTCACCATTCGGTCTTTCGCGGAGTCGTCGGTCATCGGGCGGCCTCCGTATTGGGAAGGTCGGGCAGGTCGAGCCCGCCGGTCTCCATGCATTTCCGCAGGGCCGCAAAGCCGCGGAAGCGGGCCTGGTAGATCGCGTTGCGGTTCATGCCCAGTTCATGGGCCAATTCGTCGGCCCGCACGCCGTCGAGCCCCGACCGCACGATCCGGCGGACCCGGTCGGGCAGGCGGCTGATGCAGTCGAGCAGCCGCTCGATGTGCTCCGCCCGCAGGAGGCCGAAGCTGGCGTCCACCTCCGCCTCGACCGCCGCGGCCACCGCCTCGCGAAACCGCTCCATCGCGGCCGCCCGGCGGCCCTGCTTCCGCCAGTGCTGCTTGAGCTCGTTTTTGGCGATGCCGAGGAGCCACTGCCGGAAATGGGCGGGATTACAGGTGCCCAGCCGGTCGAAGGCGACCAGAAACACCTCCTGGGCGACGTCGTCCACGTCTTCGAGGTGGTGGAGCCGGGCGGAGAGGTAGCCCCGCACGAACAGGCCATATTCCCGCACGAGAAGCCGAAACAGGTCGGTTTCCCCCCGGAGAATCGCGGCGATGATCGGTTGGGGGTCGAACGCCCCCGCAGAAAAAGCCATGGCACAGAGTAACGTCGCCGCTCCCGGCCCGATCTTACGGCCATTTTTTCAGCCGAAACCGGCCCCAAATACGGGCCCAACAGATACCCAGACCAGCCTGCCCCCCATGGCCGAGGGGGCTCTGCAGTCAGCCCGGCAGGAAGAGTTCGACCGGCGACAGGGCGGCTTCTGCGAACAGCAGCGGCCGCACCACCTCGTCGCCGCGATGGGTCGCGCGGCTCTCGTAGCCGCCCGCGCGGGGCTCGCGAAACACGATCACCGCCCGGTTCACGAGATCGACCACCCAGTAGTCGGCGATGCCGGCGGCGGCGTAGAGGCTCGCCTTCACGGTCGTGTCGAACTCGAGGCTCGTGTCGGCCACCTCGATGAGAAGCGACACCTCCTCCGGCAGCGGCCGGCGGTCGGCGTAGCGACGCAGCTTCACCCAGGCGATATCGGGCTGCGGCGCGCTCTCCGACCCAGGGATCGCGAGCGGGTTTTGCACGCGGACGAGCGTGCTGGCGGAATCGACCTCGAGCATGCTCCAGCGAACCAGCCAATCGACCGCGTCGGCGTGTCGATCCCCGATCGGCGACATCATGTGCAGCTCTCCTCCGATCAGTTCGAGCGGGTGGGACTCCGCAGGGTCGAACACGCCGGCGGCGATCATCCGGTCGTACATCACCAGCGTGATCGGGACCTGCCGCGCACGTACGGCAGGCGGCGGAGCGGGCACGGCGGTGGGCGGCCGATCGAGGATGCTCATGGAAGGAGACGCTCCGGCAGGAAACGGCCGAACGAACTGAAGTGTACAGGCGTATTCAGCGGGCCGTCAACCTGCGCCGCAGGGCTGCATCTGGGGCCCGGTCAGTGGCTGCTCGTTTTGGAAAACAGGTTGAGCACCACGACACCCGCCACGATCAGCCCCATCCCGGCGATCGCCGCGGCGTCGGGCTTCTGCCCCAGGAAGAGCCAGCCGATCAGGGCGATCAGCGTCACGCCGGCGCCGCTCCAGACGGCATAGGCGACCCCCGCCGGGATGTCCTCGAGCGTCAGCGACAGAAAGTAGAACGCCAGCCCGTAGCCGAGCACGACCGCCACGCTCGGCAGGGGCCGGGTGAAGCCCTGCGTCGCCCGCAGGAAGCTCGTGCCGACCACCTCGGCCACGATCGCGATCATCAGGTACAACCACGACCACGACATCTCGACCACCTCTTCCTCGCTTCCGCTCCGGCGGCCACGGCAGCCGCCGCGGTGCCGGCGGCCACGCGCGATGCCCACCACGCGAGCCCTCCGATGATACCCACGCCCACGCGGACCGGCACCGACGGCCGCACCCTCGACGCCATCCTCGCCAACGCCAGCCCGGAAACCCGCGCGACCATCGAGGTGCTCGGGGAAATCCTCGGCCGGCACCCGGCCTCCGCCCTGTCGCCCACGTCGTTTGCGATCCACCACCTGGGCATCGACGCCACCCACCTCGCCAGCACCAAATACTCCGGGCCCGGCACGTCGCTGGCGATCCTCGGCAACCTCCTGCGGATCGAACTGGAACGGCACGCCGACGCCGTGATCATCGGCTCGCCCGGCGACGGGCAGCCCCCGACCTGGTCGCAGCTCGATATCGGCGGCGACGACAAGGTCGCGGTGCCCGGCCGCGTGATCGCGTCGGAACTGATCGCCGGCGACCCGGCGAACCGCTACACCACGATCCTCGCCGACGCCAACACGATGCGGCACATGATCGCCGAACTCTACGCCTCGTCGGAGACCTTCGGGCCCACGCTCGTCGTGCTCGACGACATCGATCTCGTGCTCGGCCACCGCGACTCCAACGGCGACAACGGGGCACTGGCCGATTTCCTGGCCACGCTCGACGGCGTGCTCGAACGGGAGGACATCCTTACCATCGCCACCACCAACGACCCCAAGGCCCTCGACCCCGCCGCCCAGCGGTCGGCCCGCTTCGACATGGTGGTGACCGTGCCCATGCCCGACGAGGCGTCACGGGCCCTGATCCTCGCGCGGCACCTCGCCCCGCTCGGGCTCTCGATCGACTACGACGCGGTGGCGCGGACGCTCGAAGGGGCGACGGGCGCCGACGTGAAGGAGGTCGTCCGCCGGACGGTGCTCGAATACGGCGAACGATTCACCGAGGACCAGCTGCTCGACGTCGCGAAGACCGGCCGCTGGCAGGCGGCCGTCAACCGCCGCCGCTACCTGTCGTGACCACGCGCCCACCCCGGCCACGACGCGCCGGCCGTCACCACGGACTGTCGAACGCGTTTTGGAAATGCTCGACCTGCGGCTTCGCACCGTCCGTGCCGAAGGTCACCGTCACCACGTCGATCCGCACCTGGCAGTCCTCGAGCCGGTGCCGCCGGATGTAGGCGGTGGCCAGTTCGGCGATCCGCCGCTGCTTGTGGATGCCGACGGTCTCGGCCGGATGGCCGTGGGCCGTGTCGGTCCGCGACCGCACCTCCACGAACACCACCGTGCGGCCGTCGAGCACGACCAGGTCGATGTCGCCGCGGAGCACCCGCTCGCGGCGGCCCACGACCCGGTAGCCCAGGCCGCGGAGAAACGCCTCGGCCTCCGCCTCGCCACGCCGGCCCAGCGTTTGCCTCGGATCACGCGACGTCATGGCTGGCGGGTGGGCGAACGGGCCTCGTCAGGACATTCGCGAGTGCTTCGCGAAACGTTTTCAGGACTTTGCGGCGACCTTCTTACCGGCCGCCTTCTTCCCGGTCGCATCGGCGGCGACGTCGTCCCGCTTCTCGCGGAGACGGACCGACTTGCCGACGCGATCACGGAGGTAATACAGCTTGGCCCGACGCGACACGCCCGACCGCTTCACCTCCACCTTGGCGATCTTCGGCGAATGGATCGGAAACTTCCGCTCCACGCCCTCGCCCGCCACGATCCTGCGGACGGTGAAGGTCTCGCGGCTGCCCGAGCCGCTCTTGGCGATCACCACGCCGTTGAAGATCTGCACCCGCTCCTTCTCCCCTTCGAGAATCCGCGTGTGCACATCGACGGTGTCGCCGATGGCGAACTGGGGCACCTCCGACTTGAGGCTGGAGGCTTCGACCTTGGCGAGGATTTTCTGGCTCACGACGGCTCCTTCAGGAACGCTTGGGGGAAAGATGCTTAGGAATGGGTGCGGAAGCTGATGGGACCCGGCGTCGGGTCGCGTCGACGGCCTGTTCATGCCGCCAGGTCGCGATCCGGCCATGGTCGCCCGACAACAGGACGTCGGGCACGCGCAGGCCGCGAAACTCACGCGGCCTCGTGTATTGGGGGCCTTCCACCAGGCGGTCGGCGCCGGAGAAGGAATCCTGCCGGGCGCTCTCTTCGTCGCCCAGCACGCCGGGCAGGAGCCGGGCGACCGCGTCGACGATCACCATCGCGGCCACTTCGCCGCCCGAAAGCACGAAGTCGCCGATGGAGACCTCGTCGGGCGCGAGGATCTCCCGCACGCGGTCGTCGAAGCCCTCGTAGCGGCCGCAGAGCAGCACGAGCCGCTCGCCGCGGGTGAGCCGGCGGGCGAAGTCTTCGACCGCCGCCTGATCGAGCCGCCGACCGCCCGGCGTGAGCATGACGAGATGGCCGGGAGCCGCCGCCTCCTGTTGCACCGACTCGACGCACGACACGACCGGCCCCGGCATGAGCAGCATTCCCGGGCCGCCGCCATACGGCCGGTCGTCCACCTGCCGATGCACGCCCGAGGCGAAGTCGCGGATGTTCGTCAGCCGCACGTCCACCAGCCCGCTGCGACGTGCCTCACCGAGCAGGCTTCCTTCGAGGAAGCTCGCGAACATCTCGGGAAAGAGGGTGAGGATATCGA
>JBJTSM010000058.1:0-2537 GCA_046076685.1 Planctomycetia bacterium
CGCCGCAAGCTCAAGCACGAATACCACGGCCTCCCCGGCGAGAAGATCCGCGACCTGAGACTCTCGGGTGTCGACGTGACCCACGAGGTGCGGACGCCGCTGGTCGCCTACCTCGGCGACAGTTCGCCCGAGGGCCTGGACCGCTGCCCGGCGATGTACGAGGCGATGATCCTGATCACGGAACTGACGTTCGTGGCCCACAGCCACCGCAAGGAGAAGATCCACAAGTTCGGCCACATGCACCTCGACGACCTGCTCGCCCGGCGCGACCGCTTCCGCAACGAGGTGGTCATCGCCACCCACTTCTCCACCCGCTACACCGACGATCGCATCCGACGGATCCTCGGCAAGAAGCTGCCCGACATGCTCGACGGCCGGCTGCAGATCTGGCTGTGAGCACCGCCGCCGACGAGACCGTGCCGGCCACCGCCGCGGCCCTGCCGCGGGCCGTTTACGTTCACGTGCCCTTCTGCCGGCACCGCTGCGGCTACTGCGACTTCTCGCTCGTGGCGGGGCGGGACGATCTCGTCGCAGACTACCTGGCGGCCATCGACCGGGAACTGGCGCGGCTCGACGTGGCGGCACCGGCTTTCGGTGGAAAAAGCCATCCCACACCTCTGGACCTCGACACGCTCTACCTCGGCGGCGGCACGCCGTCGCATCTGGGGCCGACCGGGCTTGCGCGGCTCTTCGAGATCCTCCATGCCCGGCTGCGGCCGCTGCCCGGTGCCGAGGTCACGATCGAGGCCAACCCCGGCGACGTGACCGCCGCGCTGGCCGCGGCCGCCGTGGCATGCGGCGTCACGCGGGTGAGCCTGGGCGCCCAGTCGCTCGAAGCGACGACGCTCGCGGCACTCGACCGCGACCACGCTCCCGACGACGTGCGGCGGGCGGTCGGGATCCTCCTGGCCCACGGGCTGACGGTGAGCGTCGACCTGATGACGGCCGCGCCCGGCCAGACGTTGGCCGACGTGGATCGCGATCTCGACGCGGTCGTGGCGCTAGGCACCCAGCACGTCTCGGTCTACTGCCTGACCTGGGAGAAAGGAACGCAGTTCGATGCGCGGAGGCGGCGGGGCCTGCTCGAGCCGACCGACGAGTCGCTCGAGCGGGCGATGCTCGAGCGGACGATCGACCGGCTGACGGCCGCCGGCTTCGAGCACTACGAGGTTTCCAACTTCGCCCGCCCCGGCGGCCGCTGCCGTCACAACGAGACCTACTGGGACTGCCGGCCGTGGGAGGCGTTCGGCCCCGGCGCCGCGCGGTTCGACGGCCGGGAGCGGATCACCAACCACCGCAGCACGACGACTTGGATGCGCCGCGTGCTGACCGGCGAGGATGGCACCGGCGACCGCGAGGTGATGACGCCGCTCGACGCCGCGCGGGAGCGGGTCGTGCTCGGGCTCCGCCGCCGGGACGGCCTCGACCGCGCGTCCTTCCTGGCCGCGAGCGGCTTTGCGCTCGATGCGGTCGCCGGCGGGCCGATCCGCCGCTGGACCGACCGCGGGCTCGCCACCGACGACGGCGAACACGTGCGGCTCACGCGCGAGGGGCTGCTCGTGTCGGACGCACTCTGGGCGGAAGTGTTGTGAGATCGGGCACCGGTCGGCGCACGATCCCGTCGCTTGCGCTCAGGGCTTGTATCGGAGGACGCATAAAAGCCCCCGGCGCGAGCCGGGGGATCGGCCACCGGTCGGCACACCACCCCGTCGCTTGCGCTTTGGGCTTGTCCTTGATCGATCCGCGTGCACGCCGCGGCGGCCTCGGCTACCATGCATGCCCATGAGCAATGAAACCCTCTGGGCTCCGTGGCGGCTGGGATACGTGCAGGGGCACGACAAAGGCACTCAGGTCGAGCCGGCCCGGTGGCGGGACGGCGCCGCCCCCGGCTGCTTCCTCTGCCGCGCAGCCGCGGCCGATGCGAGCCACGACCGCGCCCTCGGCGTGATCGCCCGTACCCACCGCAGCGTGGTCGTCACCAATCGCTTCCCCTATTCCAATGGCCACCTGCTCGTCGCCCCGCTCGACCACCGGGCCACGCTGGCCGACCTCTCGCTCGACCAGCTCCTCGACCTGCAGACATGCCTGGTGCGCTGGTGCGGCGTAATGGAGCGGTGCATGCAGGCCCACGGCTTCAACATCGGTCTGAACCTCGGGGCGGTTGCCGGCGCCGGCCTGCCTGGTCACCTCCACTGGCACATCGTGCCGCGGTGGCCCGGCGACGTGAACTTCATGCCGACGGCGGCGGGGGTCCGCGTGCTGCCACAGTCGCTCGAAAGCCTCTGGGACCAGCTCGTGCAGGCGGGCGCCGCCGAGGCCCACGAGCCGGGCCACGTGGCGGGAGAAGTGTCGCGATGACAGCCGCGAATGCACCGGCCGCCCCCGAGGCGACTCCCGATTGGCAGCGACGGGAGACACTGCTGCTCGCTTCCTGGGCGATGCATGCGGCCGATTCGGCCGGCCGCGTGCACGAGGAGCCGCCGCACGCCTTTCGCAGCCCCTACCAGCGCGACCGGGATCGGATCGTCCACTCGGCC
>JBJTSM010000059.1:0-7976 GCA_046076685.1 Planctomycetia bacterium
CGATCACCTGCAGCGTGCCCGCGGTGCTCGCCGTGCGGGCCACGAGGAGCACGAGCCTGTCGGCGGGCACGCCCGCGTCGGCCGCCAGCGTCATGACCACCTCGTCCGGCGGCAGCTTCGCCGTCTCGAGCAGCCCGACGGCGTCGTCGGCCCGCTCCCGCATGCCGATCTCCGTGAAGAGATCCTCGCGCCCGATCGCCGCCCTGATCGGTCCGCTCGCCATGGCGAAATAGCCGGCCGTGCTCACCTTCCAGCCCGCATACTGCGCGGCGAGGCAGGCCGCGAGCGGCTGGTCGCTCGCGACGGCCACGATCGGCCACTCGCAGTCGGGCCAGAGCTGGGCGAACTCCGCGGCCACCTGCCCCGGCTGCTCGACCGCCACCGTTCCCAAGCCCGCCATGGCGGCCCGCGCGAGCAGCACGCCCGCCTCGATGCTGCCGACGGCCTTCACGCCGCAGTCCACGATCCGCGCGCCAGAGGCGGCGTTGTGGCATGCCACGCCGAGCCGCTCGGGGTCGGAGAGAATCTCGGCGACGATCCGCAGGGCGCCCGCGTTGAGTTGCATACCAGAGCCTCGGCAGGAGAAACGTGATCGGGAGGAAAAAGAATCCGTGGAAAAGACGGCTGCCGCCGGATGCGGCACACGCCCCGCTCGAGCATCATGCGGGCTTCGCCCGCGACCGGCAATGACGTGCGTCCGCGGCCGTGTTTCACCCCGTCCCGCGGCCGAAGGCGCGGCCGGCCTCGCCGTGCTTCCCCGGGCCTCCCCGACCTGCGACACTGCCGGTGCCGGCGGTGTCGCCGCCGGTTCCGCGAGGAGCCTGCCGTGCCCAGCCTGACCGTCGAGAACTACGTCAAGACGATCTACCAGATCACCGCCGCGCAAGGTGGGCAGCCGGCCAGCACCGGACAGATCGCCGCCACGCTCGATGTCTCGCCCGGCACGGTCACGAGCATGCTCAAGACGCTCGATGCCGCCAGGCTCGCGACGCACAAGCCCTACGAGGGCGTGTCGCTCTCGCGGGCCGGCCGCGTGCTGGCCCTGCGGATGATCCGTCGGCATCGCCTCATCGAGCTCTTTCTGCTCCGCACGCTCGACATGAGCTGGGACGAGGTCCACGACGAGGCGGAGCACATGGAGCACGCCGTCAGCGATCTCCTGGTCGATCGGATCGACGCCTTTCTCGGCCATCCCGAGGTCGACCCGCACGGCGACCCGATCCCGCGTGCGGAAGGACTCTCACTCGAGCCCCCGGCCGAACCGGCGGCGCGGCCCCTGGCGGAGTGCGGTGCCGGCGTCGGGTTTCGCCTCGTCCGCGTGCTCGACCAGTCTTCGGAATTTCTCCGCTACCTCACCGATTCAGGCCTCGCCCTCGGCACGACGGGCACCGTGGAGAAGAATCCCGACGGCGCCGGACTGCTGCGAATCCGGCTGGAGGGACGATCCTTCTCACTCGCCCGCGAAGCCGCCGCCAAACTCCTCGTCAGCGAAGGCTGAGGAGATCGGGGCCCACTCCGGCTCTGCCCTGGTCACCCGAGGGATGGAGCCGCCACCCCCTCCCACACGGCCGACTGCCCGAGGCACTCATCCACTTCGATCCGCAGCCGCCCGGTGATCGGGCTGCCGGCCGCCGCCATCGCGTCGAGCAGTTCCCGTCCGATCCAGCGGGCGAGCCACTCCGCCGTCGTGTTCTCCACCGGCAGCAGGTGGCACTCGTCGGCCGGAAAGACCCACCGTCGGTTCCCGAACCGCACGGTGACCTCGGCCGGTCCCGCGACGCCATCCACGACCGGGCCCGGAGCCGTCGAAACCTGCAGGAAGCGATTCTGCGTGGGCAGCAGCATGCGATGATCGAGCCGCGACACGATCGCGGAGAGCAGGTCGCGGAGCTTGATGAAGTCGACGACCATGCCGTGCGCGTCGGGGCGGCCCTCGACGTCGGCGCCCACGAGCCAGTTGTGCCCGTGCACGGCCTCGCAGAGTTCGTCGGTGAGCGTGATGAAGTGGCCGGCGCAGAAGACATGCACCGCCTTGCGAAGACGGACCGTGTAGGTTTCGTTCATGGGCAGGTCTCGTTCATGGAGCGCGGTGTGAAGAGGAGGGCGGGGGAACGAACGCGGCGGCCGCGGGGCAGGGCACCGCCACGTCTGCCGGCAGTCGGCCGGCACGCAGCAGAATATAGAGGGCGGCGGCCGTGAGGTCGGCCGTGGTGCCCGGGTTGAGCCGTCGCGGCGACCGGAGGAACCGGTCGAAGTCGGGGATCGTCGCCGGGCGGGCCCGGGCGTCGACCGCCCGCCTCGACACCTCCTCCGCCGCCGGCAGCCCGTGTCTGCGGGCGATGAGCGAGTCGGGTTCCCTGGCCAACTGGGCGAGAAAGGCGTCGACGATCGCGTCGTCCACACGCAGCCCGCGGCCGATGGCCGCTTCGAGCTCGGCGACCAGCCCGTCGAAAAGGAAGTTGTAGCCGTCGGCCCAGAGCCTGGCGATCGCATCCTGCGGGGCGGCGACCCGCATCGCCGCCAGCAGGTCGTCGGGCGGTGGTCCGGCCAGATCGTGCCGTCCGCTGCGGCCCATGCCGCCGGGGCGGGCCAGCCTGATCGCCTGCCAGACGTCGGCCGCATCGGCGGGCGTCAGCCGCGCGAGCACTTCCGTGACGGCGGCCGGACTCTCCGCCGCGTCGGCGGAGATGGCTGCCAGCGGCGCGATCGCCAGCACGATGCCGAGGTTGGCGTTGGAGCGGGTGACCGACAGGCTGGCCGTGACCGCCGCGAGGATCGTGCGGCCCAGCGGCACTTCGGCCGCGCGTTCCATGGCCGGCGCGATCGCCATGCCGGCGGCCAGCAGTTCCGTATGGTCGAGATCGGGAAACGATGCGGCAGGGTGCACGTTGCCCGGCTTGGGAGCGGAGGCCTCGAGGACACTGGCCGCCGCGGCGCACCAGCCACGGCCTCGCGGCGGGCACGAACCGGGCAGCCGCGCGAGGATCGCGTCGAGCGGTTGCAGCGACAACGCGGCATCGAGACTGGTGGCGGCGGCGTGAATCGGTGCATCCAGTTGCGGGAGAAAAACCAAGTCTACAGGCGGCAGGCTGCCAAGAGTACACTCGGCGGCAGTGATCAGGGCCCGAAAAGCGGAGCGCCGCGCGCCGGGCATCGTCAGCTGGATCGGTCAAGCACGGTTCTTCGGGAGTCGACAACATGCGAGAAAACGCCGTGGACGGCAGGATCGGCCCGGAGTGTTTCATCAACCGTGAGCTGAGCTGGCTGGAGTTCAACCTCCGCGTGCTGGAGGAGGCGGAGAACCCCGAGAATCCGCTGATGGAGCGGCTGAAGTTCCTGGCGATTTTCAGCTCGAACCTCGACGAGTTCTTCATGGTTCGCGTGGCCGGCGTCCGCGAACAGGCCTTCGGCGAGAGCGCCCCGCAGGACTACGCGCCGGACGGCTTGAGCGCGATCGAGCAGCTCAAGGCCATCGCCAAGCGGACGCAGGATCTGGTGGCCAGGCAGTACCGCTGCCTCAAGGAGGGCATCGGCCCCGCGCTGGCCGCCGAGGGGTTCGAGCTCCTGCGGTACGACGCGCTCGAGGGACCGCATCGGGATCACGTGGATCGGTTCTTTCGCGACCGCGTCCTGCCGATCCTCACGCCCATGGCGGTCGATCCCGCCCATCCCTCGCCCCGTTATCACAACCGCGGCCTCTACCTCGGCGTGATGCTCGAGCACGCCGAGGGGCTCGGTCCCAAGCGTCTCTTCGCGGTCGTGCAGGTGCCGCAGGTGCTGCCGAGGATCATCGGCGTGCCCACGACCGGGCCCGGCCGGACGAGCTTCGTGCTGCTCGAGGACGTCGTCGCCGCGCGGCTGCCCGAGCTGTTCGGCGGCTTCCAGGTGCGGTCGTGGACGTCGTTTCGCATCACGCGCGACAGCGACCTCGAACTGCTCGAGCAGGAATCGGACGACATGCTGCGGCTGATCGAGGATCGGCTCAAGGCCCGCCAGCGGGGCCAGGCGGTGCGGATCGAGATCGCCTCCAAGGCCGACGAGTCGCTGGCCCGGATGATCATCGACGCCGAGGATCTGCACGACGGCACCGGCGACGGCTACAGCGAGGTCTACCGCATCGATGGCCCGCTCGACCTGACGGCGCTCTGGGATCTCTACAAGCTGCCCGGCTTCGAGAAGCTGCACGACAAGCCGTTCACGCCGCGGGTGCCCCGTGGCCTCGAGCGACGCCGCGGCGACATTTTCTCGGCGATCGCCGCCCACGACATCCTGCTGCACCATCCCTACGAGTCGTTCGATCCGGTCGTGGAGTTCGTCACGAGTGCCGCCAACGACCCCCGCGTGCTGGCCATCAAGCAGACCCTCTATCGCACCAGCGGCGATTCGCCGATCTCGCGGGCATTGATCGCCGCCGCGGAGTCGGGCAAACAGGTGACGGCGCTGGTGGAGCTGAAGGCCCGGTTCGACGAGGCCAACAACGTCAGCTGGGCCCGGCAGATGGAACGCGCGGGCGTGCACGTGGTGTTCGGGTTCCTCGACCTGAAGACCCATTGCAAGGTGTCGATGGTCGTGCGGAACGAGGGGCAGCGGCTGCGGCGGTACGTGCATCTCGGCACGGGCAACTACAACCCGGCGACGGCGACGATCTACACCGACCTCGGCCTGTTCACCGCCGACGAGGCGATCGCGGAGGACGCCTCGGCGCTCTTCAACCTGCTCACCGGCTATTCGCAGGGGCACGCCTGGCGGAAGCTGGTCGTGGCGCCCAACGACCTCCACCGCCGCACGCTGGAACTGATCGAGGAGCAGACGCAGCGGGCGCTCGCCGGCCGGCCGTCGCGGATCTTTGCCAAGCTCAACGCGCTGGTTGACCACACGGTGATCGAGGCGCTCTACCGGGCCAGCCAGGCCGGTGTGCCGATCGACATCGTGCCGCGGGGCATCTGCTCCCTCCGGCCCGGGGTGCCCGGCCTGAGCGAGACGATCCGCGTCCGCAGCATCGTCGACCGATTCCTCGAGCACAGCCGCATCTACGTGTTCGGGCCGGACGAGGAGGCTCGGGTGTTCCTGTCGAGCGCCGACTGGATGCCACGGAATTTCTTCCGCCGGGTCGAGCTGATGTTTCCGGTGCTGGCGCCGGAACTGGCGGCACGGATCCTCAAGGAGATCATTCCCGTCTACTTGGCCGACAACACGCGGGCCAGGCAACTGGACGCCGACGGGGTGTTTCATCTGCTGCGGCCCGGGCCCGGGCAGACGCCGGTCCGCTGCCAGATGCAGATGCTCGAGCAGGCCGCGCCCGAACCGGACGCGTTCGGGACCGCCGCGCCGGCTGCGACCGCGGGCGAGGGCACGTTGCTGGCCGGCCTCGGCCGCCTGACGCCGCCGCCCTCGGCCGGAAGGGCCCGCGGGCCGGCGGGTAAGCCGCGGAAGACGCGGGGCTGAGCGAGCCGGCGTCGCTGCCCCGGTTCCATCGCCTGCTACAATGCAGCCTTCGAGCGGCCGGCCGGACAGCGTCTCGCCGGACGCCCCATTTCCCCAGAGCCCATTCGATGGCGGACGACCACTATCAGACGCTCGGCGTGCCCAAGTCGGCATCGGCCGAGGACATTCGCAAGGCCTACCGCGAGCTTGCGCGCAAATACCATCCCGACCTCCATCCCGACGATGCCGCGGCGAAGGAGAAGTTCAAGAAGGTGCAGAATGCCTTCGACGTGCTGAACGATCCGAGCAAGCGGGAGATGTACGACCGCTACGGCAGTTCGTTCGAGGGCGTGGGGGCGGGCGGGCCGGCCGGTGGTGGATGGGGCGGCGCCGGTGGCCGCGGGCCGTTCCCCGGCGCGGGCGGTTTTCCGGGGGGTGAGATCGACCTCGAGAGCCTGTTCGGCGGCGCCGGCGGATTTGCCGAGATGTTTCGCGGCGCCGGTGGCGGCGGCGGTCGCGGTCCCCGGGGCCGCAAGCGGGCCGCCCAGGTGGCAGGCGAGGACGTCACGGCGCGGATCGAGGTGCCGTTCAGGCTGGCGATCGAAGGGGGCAAGACCGACGTGCGGCTCGATCGGGATGGCAAGACGGAGACGATCAGCGTGACGATCCCGCAAGGGCTGCCCGACGGCGGCCGGATGCGGCTCCGCGGACAGGGACTGCCGGGGTCCGGCGGAGGGCCGGCCGGCGACCTCCTGCTCGAGGTCAGGGTGGAGCCGCATCCCGTGTTTCGCCGGGACGGCGACACGCTCGAAGTGACGCTGCCGATCTCGCTCGCGGAGGCGATCGAGGGAGCGAAGGTGGACGTGCCGACACCCTGGGGCACGATCAGCCTGCGGATTCCGGCAGGCACCTCCGGAGGCCGCAAGTTGCGGGCGGCCGGCATGGGCGTGCGGCATGCCAATGGAGCGAAGGGAGATCTCATCGCCGAGGTGCAGATCATGCTGCCCGAGTCGGCCGATGGCGCGGCGGTCGCGCGGCTGCTCGAAGCCGCGAAGGCTGCCGCCGGCACCACCGCGCCACGGGCGCTGCTGCGGTGGTGATGACGCCGCCCGCCGGCGACGCCGGCTTCCCACGCACCGCGCGGCTGCTCGCTCCGGGAGACTTTGCGCGGGTGTTCGCGGTGCGGCGGAGTGCGGCGAGCGGGCCGCTCGTGCTCTATGCCTGTCCGGCCGCGAGTGCTGCGCAGCCGGCGCGGCTGGGCATGTCGGTGTCGCGGAGGATCGGCAATGCCGTCGTCCGCAACCGCTGGAAGCGGCGGCTGCGGGAGGCGTTTCGGCAGGTGCGGGCACGATCCGAACTGCCGGCAGGCAACGACTTCGTAGTGGTCGTGCGGTCGGGCGACGTGCCTGGCGGAGCCGCCGGAGCGCGGCAGGTGGAGGAGATGATCCGCGATCTTGCCGTCCGTGTCGTGGCCCGGCCCGGCTATGCCGCGGCGGCCGACGCGGTGCGGCAAGGCGGCTCGCCGCCGGGCGATGGCCATCCACCGCGTCGCCGGAGGTGAACAGTGGCGTGGTTGCAGGCGATTGGGCGGACGGTAACGCGGGCGTGTGACCGCGCGGCGGCGGCGGTGCTCATCGCTCTCGTCGTGCTCTACAAGGCGACGCTCAGTCCGCTGCTCGGCCGGCATTGCCGGTTCGAACCGACCTGCAGCAGCTATTTCCGGCTGAGCGTCGAGAAGTATGGCGCTCTCCGCGGCAGCCTCCGCGGGCTCGCCCGCATCGGCCGCTGCCACCCCTGGCACCCCGGCGGCTACGACCCACCGTGAGCGTGTTCATGCCGGGCTCGGGCGCCGTGCCAAACCGGGCTTTTCGTGGAGTCAATCGGGCGTGCTGAGGTCGCCGCGCGTTCATAAAAGCCCCCGGCGCAAGCCGGGGGATCGGGTTCATGCCGGGCTCGGGCGCCGTGCCAAACCGTCCTTCTCGAGTTGCCGGATCACGGCAGCGTTGGCGGGGGGGAAGTCGAACTCGGCGAGCCCTGGGATGGCGACCCAGGTGAAAGGGGCCCGGGGGCCGGCTGCCGGATCGACCGGCTCCGCCGCGAAGAAGAACAGTTCGATCGGTCCGGACGGCGACTGGGACGTCGTCCGGTCGAGCAGCGGGCCGATCCGGATGGAGAGCCCGGCCTCCTCCCGCGTTTCCCGGATGGCGGCCGCCGCCGGCGACTCGCCCGGCTCGACTTTTCCTCCCGGGAATTCGTGCAGCCCGGCGGCGTGCTTCGCGTGCGCGTCACGGCGACCGACGAGCACGTGATCCCCGTGGGTCACCACGGCCACGGCGATCTGCAGCGGGTCACTCGTCATGGCCGGATCACAAGTGGCTCACGCCGGCTTCTGCACCAGTTCGAGCAACCGGCCCGGCGAGCCCATGATGTTGTAGCCCGCGTCGACGTGGAGGATCTCGCCGGTGATGCCGAAGGAGTCGCGGGAGAGCAGCCAGGCGCCGGCCTTGCCCACCTCGTCCTGCGTGATGTTGCGGCCCATCGGCGCCATCCGT
>JBJTSM010000060.1:0-5569 GCA_046076685.1 Planctomycetia bacterium
TTCTTCGTGTAGACGTGGCCGCAGGGCGGGCACGAGCGGCATTCGGCCGGGTCGGTGCAGAAACATTCCGCCGCCCGGCCGCAGGCATACTCGCATTTCATCGAGTACTTCGGTTTTTTAATCTTCTTTTCCTCCCACGACGCCTTGCAGGCCGGCTCGCACGGCAGGCACGCCGCCTCGTCCGTGCAGCCCGTGCACGTCTGCCGGCGGCAGTCGCAGTTTGCAGCCTGGGCCGCGGCGATGCAGGCGACGAGGCCGAAGGTGCCGAGGCTGAAGGCGAGGAGCGTGAGGCACAGGTGTCGCATGGAAAGTCTCCGGTATCGGATGCCACGAGGATGTGCGGCCTCAGAAGTCGAACGCGAGCCGCGTGCCGAAGCCATTGATGAAGCCGCTGCCGTTGTAGCTCGTGCCCGGGACGATGTTCGAGCCGGACTTGGCCCAGGGCGTGCTCACGAAGTCGCGGTAGGTGAGGTCGTAGTTGAAGTAGACGCGGGCGTTGGGGTTGAGCAGCCAGTTGAGGCCGAGCGTCAGGCCGTTCAAGACACCGCCGTTCACGCCGCTGTCGTTCAGGCAGAGGTAGTTGTAGCGCACGCCCACCTGCCAGGCACCCTCGCTCAGGTTGAAGGGGCGGCCGGGCCCGCCGCCGCGGATGGCGTAGAAGTTGTTGTTCGGGACCGGGCGATCGAATCGGTATTCGATCTTCGAGTAGGTGCGGCTCTCGCCGGTGAGGAAGTAGAGCACCTCGGCGTACCCGGCCTGGTAGTAGACGGTGCCGACGTTCGTGCCGGGCTTCGGCTGGAAGCCGTTGGTGATGAGCGGGCCGGCGCTCGTCGTCCTCGCGTTGTAGAGCCAGGAGCCGAAGTATTCCGACTGGAACGACCAGGGACCGTTGTTGCCGACGAATTCCAGGCCGATCATGTTCTGCCAGGTGCCCTGCAGGATACCTGAGTCGGCGTAGATCGAGTTGAGCGGGCCCGGCGGGCCGTTGCGGATGTCGCCGCGGCTGCGGAAGCGAACGGCGGGAATCTCATCCCCCTTTGGCAGGCCTCCTTCGAACGAGGTGAACTGCCGCCGCGGTTCCATCGTGCGGCCCGAGACAGCGAGGTGGACGAGCTTGCGGCCCTCGTCCTCAAAGACGGGGAGGTAGACGAGCCGGCCCACCGTCATGCTGCCGCCCGAGGAGTTCGAGTAGCCGAATGGATTGGATGTGTTCTTGAACTGGCCGACCTGCCAGCCGATGTCCCCCTCCTCGTTGCTGTTCATCACCTGGATCCCGGGCACGAAGCCGTTGTTGAACGGTCCCTCGAAGGCGTCCTGGGCGAACGAACGCTCCATGAAGTTGAGCCAGCGGCTGCTGGTGAGATGCTCGTAGCCGTAGGGGTCTTTCTGGTTGCCCACGCGGATGGTGCCGAGGATCGGCACCTCGCGGACCTGCATCCACAGATCGGTGACGGCGGTGAGCGGACCCGAGTCGCGTTCCGTCGGAAACGTCTCGTTGTTGACGTTGATCTGGTTGACGAAGTCGTATTCGCAGGCCCAGTCGTAGAGTTCGTACATCCGGCCTTCGACGCGGAAGCGGCCTCGGCGAAGATTGACGGTGTCGGCGAGGCCGGGGTCGAGGCCGCCCTTGGTGGGCGACTGATTGGGCCCCGGGGCGGCCGAGAAGGCGACGGCATCCACTTGCGTGCGGCCGCCGAACTTGACGCGGAAGTCCTTGTTGGCCGATTCGCCCTGAAACCCGTCCTTCCACGTGTCCTTGAGTGCCTTGTCGGTGCCGACCTCGTAGGGCTCCTTCTTTTCGTCCTTCTTGTCTTTCTCGTCCTTCTTGGCTTTGTCTGCCTTGGGGGCGGGCAGTGGTTCGACCGCATCAGCCGCTTTTTTTTCGAGGCTCTTGAGCCGGGCCTCGAGTTCGGCGATCCGCTGCCGCTCGGTCGAGAGGGCCTGCGACACCTCGTCGAACGAACCGAGCCGTCCCGCGACGCTCGGCAGATCGATCGGCGGCTGATCCTGCGAGTCGGCGATCACCAGGAACGGGTCGGCGGCCTGGACGACGCTCAAGGAGGCGAACGCCAGCAGCAGGGCGAGCAGCGGACGCGATCGGAAGTGGGTGCCCCGACGGGGGATTCGCTGGCTGAACACGGTGTTCGCTCCTTGGTGCACCCTACGACCGTCATAATCGGAAAACTCTCCCGCTGAGCTTGACGACTGGCGAGCGGCTGACGAATTTGCGGGTTTCCAGCAAGACGTTCCCGCCCACAAGGAGGGGGTGGCACGGCGGTCGCTGGCGGCCCGGGCTGGCGGGGGCGTTTGGGAGGTTGCCGGGGTGGGCTTTCCCGCAGGCGGTCACGCCAGCGGCAGCCGCACCGTGAAGCTGGTGCCGCGGCCGGGCAGGCTGGCCACGCCGATGCTGCCGCCATGACGCTCGACGATCGACCGGCAGATCGCCAGCCCCAGGCCGCCGCCGCGGGCCGCCTGACCGTGGCTCCGCGCGGGGTCGGTCTTGTAGAAGCGGTCGAAGACGTGATCGAGGTGTTCGACCGCGATGCCGCAGCCCGTGTCGGTGACCGCGACCACCGCCTCGCGGCCGTCGTCGTCCGCCGCGATCGACACGCTTACCTTTCCCCCTTCGTCGGTGAACCGGATCGCGTTGTCGAGGAGGTTGCCGAACACCTGCCGGAGCTGGGATGCATCGCCCGCCACCTGGATAGAAGTGGCCGCCGGCTCGAGCGCGAGGCCTACCGACCGCTCCTCCGCCACGCCGCCGAACATCGCCACGGTCTGCCGTGCGATGGCCCCCAGATCGACCCGCTCCCGCGGCCGGACACGCATGTCGTCGCCGGTCTCTGCGAGCAGCAGGAGATCGTTGGCGAGCTTGGAGAGATGGCGTGCCTCCTCGAGCACGTCGGCCAGCGTGTCGCGGTAGGCATCGGCCGAGCGATCCTGCGAGATGGCCACCTCCAGCGAACTCCGCATGGCCGCCAGGGGGCCGCGGAGCTCGTGGGCGGCGTCGGCCACGAACTGCTGCTGCCGCTCGACGTGCCCGGCCACTTCGTCGAGCAGGTGGTTGATCGTCACCGACAGCCTGTCGAGTTCGTCCTGGGTGCCCGATACCTCCAGCCGGTCGCCGAGCCGCGTGGGCTTGAGCTGCTCGGCCGTCCGCAGGATCTCGGCCAAGGGCTTCGTCGCGCGGAGGGCAAGCCAGTAGCCCACGAGCGGGGTCAAGAGCGAGAGGCCGGCCGCCACCGGCAGGAGCAGCCGGGCGAGCGTGTCGATGTCGTCGTCGAGGAAGGCCGTCGTCATGCCGATCCGCACGTGAAACGGCTCGTCGGCGGGATCGGTGATCCGCCGTCGGGCGAACCGGTATTCTCCGACCTGGACGAGGTTTTCGTCTTTCTCCCTCGCCACCGGCCAGTTGGCCACCACGTCGGGGCAACGCGCGCTCTTCCAGATGGTTTCTCCGTCGTCGGTGAGCAGCTGCGTGAACCAGCCGCGCTCGCCGTGGCCGGCGGCTTTTCGCCGCATTTCATCCACGACGGCATCGACGTTGGGGTAGAGGTCCTTGAGTGCGAAAGCCACCTCGTTCACCTCGCCGCGGAGCACCGCATCGGCCTCCCGATAGAGGGCCGCCCTCGCGCCCACCTTCACGGCCAGCAGGGCCACGAGCATGATCAGAAGCACGACGAGCGTGTTCCAGACCGTGAGCCGGACGCGGAGCGTGGCCCAGGGAATCCGCTTAAGCAGAGGCGAGGGCATAGCCGCGGCCTCGGATCGTACGGATGAGCGAGTCGGTGCGGCCCTTGTCGAGCTTGCCCCGCAGGCGGTTGATGTGGACCTCGATCACGTTCGTCGGGCCGTCCCAGTCGAAGCCCCAGACATGTTCGCAGAGCATCTTTCGTGTCACCACCTGGCCGTTGTAGCGCATCAGGAGCTCGATGATGCTGAACTCCGTGGGGGTGAGTTCGATCGTGCGGTCCGCCATCGCGAGCCGCTTCGTGGCCAGACTCAAATGCAGGTCGCCGGCCGCCAGTTCCATGGCCGGCTTGTGTGCGGTGCGGCGGTGCACCGCCTCGATCCGCGCCAGCAGTTCGTCGATCGCGAAGGGCTTGACGAGGTAGTCGTCGGCGCCCGCCTCGAAGCCCTCGAGCTTGTCGGGCATCGCGCCGCGGGCCGTGAGCACGATCACCGGCGTCCGTACGCCCGCCCTCCGGGCCGCCCGCAGGACCTCCAGCCCGCTCGCCTTCGGCAGCATCAGGTCGAGCACGACGATGTCGCTCGACATGAGCGTTCTGTCGCGGATGGCCGACTCGCCGTCCGCCACCCAGGTGCACTGATGCCCCGCCTCGCGGACGGCGGTGCTGACGGCCTTGGCGATGACCGGGTCGTCTTCGACGATGGAGACGTGCATGCGGCGGTTCCGACGCGGGGAATGCGGTGTGCGAATGGTCGTCGCGGCGCAGCCACCGCTCCATCAGTATGGCATCAAGGAGCGATCTGCACGACCGGCGGCCTGCTGCCATCTTCGTCAGCCTGGTGAGAAACGGCTTACAATCGCTTTAGCCCGGCCAAGTTGGGGTCGCGAATTCCTGCCTACGGGTTACGCTCTGACCCGATGCCCGTCGTGGCCGGGCAGCCCGCGAGAATGTTCCTGCCCGCCTTCGGTCCCCTACAGAGCCAGCATGCCGCCCTTCCCGCTGCATCTCCCCCTGCCCTTGTCCATGGCCGTCGCCGCGCCGCTCTTCGGTGTGTTTACGGCCGAGCAGATGACGCGCGTTCTCGAATCGCTGGAGCGCAACCTGCTCACGCCGATCCCGCTCTGTTTCGTGCTCGGGATCATCTGCACGCGGATCCACGGCGGCATCAAGATTCCGAAGGAGCTCTACCTCTCCATCGCGATCTTCCTGCTCATGTCGATCGGCTTCATCGGCGGCCACGAGCTGGCTCATGAGTACCAGGTGCACGGCGTCGCCACGATCTGGAGGCCCGCGCTCGCGACGCTCGTGCTCGGCTGCCTCACGCCCATCACGTCCTACCTGGTCCTGCGCTACGTCGGCGGCATGTCGATCGCCGACTCGGCCGGCATCGCCGCCCACTACGGCAGCACGTCGGCCGTGACCTATGCGGTCGCCAATTCCTTCGTCGAGCAGACACAGCACCCGGCAAACAGTTTCCTTCCGACGCTCGTGACGCTCCTCGAGTGCCCCGGCATCGCGATCGCGCTGGTGCTGGGGGCGGCGCTGTCGGCACGCGAGCGGGCGGCGAAGGGCGGGGCCGGACGGAGGCCGGGCCGTGAGTCGAGGCTCGGCGAAGCCCTCTACGAGGTGATGACCGGCCAGTCGATCATGTTGATGGCAGGCCTGCTCGTGATCGGCTTCATCTCCACCCTGTTCATGGACGAGAAGGCCTTCTCGCCCTTCTACGAGTTTTTTGAGAGCAAGGGGATGCTGTTTCGCGGCGCCCTGTGCATCTTTCTCCTGGAAATGGGGCTGGTCGCGGGCGAGCGGCTCGGGGACCTCGTGAAAGTGGGGCCGTTTCTCGTCGCCTTCGGCATCCTGATGCCGCTGGTCCACGG
>JBJTSM010000061.1:0-2729 GCA_046076685.1 Planctomycetia bacterium
GCTCGTGCCGCCGATCGCGAGCGACTCGATCCGCGTGCGGGTGGGGTAGTGCGCCGAGCCGAGGCACAGTCGATTGAGAAACGCGGCCGCGAAGTCGGGCCGCATGACGGCGGCAAGCGCGATGCCTGTGAGCGCGGCGGCGATCCAGGCCGCCCGCCGACGGAGCTTCGGGTCTGCCGCCTCCCGCGGCATCTCCCACGTGCGGCCGAAGTCGGCGACATAGTCGATCACCGCATCGCGGAGATCGGTCGAGCCCGAGCCGGCTTGCCGGGCCTCGGCAAACTCGAGCGCCGCCACGAGGTCGCTGTCGATGCCCTGCCGCTTCTCGATCGCCAGCGCGATGTCGATCTCCGACTCCCGCCGCGCGAGGCCGGGCCGCACGCGCCGCCAATAGACGCGGCCCACCGCGACCGCGGCGCCGACGAGCACAAGCCCGCGGACGAGCCGGCCCGGCGACACCATCCAATCGATGAGAAAGATCACGGCAAGCGCGATCAGGATCGCAAGCACCAGCCGCGAGAGTCCCGAGAGCAGCCGCTTGCGGCTGCGGCGGCGGGTCACCCGTGCGATCCGCGCCCGCAGGTCGGCGAGGCGGTCGCCGCCGGTGGGAGCGCGGGTCGAAGGCGTGGCCAAGGGGTCGCTCATGGCAGGCTCGCCCTCTTGCGGAGGATCCATTCGGCCACGAGCAGGCCGAGGCCCGAGAGCAGGCAGGCCCAGGTCATGCTCAGCGGAAACACCTTCATGGCATGTTCGGGCCGGGCCACGGGCTCGATATCGGTGACGAGCCGGGCGGCGGAGGTGAGGTCGTACGACCTGCCGCCGGTGGCCGCGGCGATCGCCTCCTCGAGCGCCGTGTTGCGGTGCACCGACCGCTGCTCGACCGACAGGCCGGTCACGGTGAAGGCGGCCTGCGCCTGCTCGCGGGTGAGCGGATCGTCCACCACGATCCGGTGCTCGCCGGCGACGAGCGCGGGAATCCGCGCCTCGAAGAGCCCGGGCCGCACCTCCGCGATCGCGAGTTTCTCGGGCCCGGCCGCGGCCGGCGCGTCGGGCCGGACGAGCCGCGCCGCGAGCGTGCGGTCGGGCAGCTTGTCGGCGGAGAGCGGCTCGAAGTCGGCGTCGAAAGCCTCGACGGTGACGATCACCGTGTCGTCGGTACGGTAGGTCGTCGCGTCGGTCCGCACCACGAATCGCTTCTGGCTGCCCATCGCGTGGCCGAGCCCGAGCCGGTGCATGAGCTGGCCCCAGAACTGGCGGTAGTAGCGGTCGCCATACCGCTTCCGCAGCCGCCAGGTCTCGTTGGTGCCGACATACACCACCTCCCCGCGGCCGTAGCGACGCACCGCGATGATCGGCTGCGGCGTGCGGCCGTCGGTGCACTTCTCCGTGGGGTGCACGGCGAGCACCGTGGCCTGCGGATGCGGCCGCGACACCGGCTGCCACCAGGGCAGGGGGCCGAGGTTCTTCCAGGCCTTGCGGTTCTCCGTCTCGTCGGCCCCGAGCCGCATGAAGTCGACGAGCGCCGCCTCGGGCGTGAGGGCCAGTTCGAAGGGCTTGTCGTCCCGCGGCCTGCGGCTGGAGTCGAAGACCACCGGCAGCATGTCGGCCAGCGGCGTTTCGGCCAGCTCCGCGGGGCCGAACCGGGGGCCGGCGATCACCACGAGCCCGCCGCCGAACTCCTCGACGAATTCCCGCGTCATCTCGCAGAACCGGCTCGAGAGCGCGGCGGCCGGCATGTCGCCGAGGAAGAGCACGTCGGTGGCGAAGAAGTCGGCCCGCGCCGCGGCGGGCGCCGCCAGGAAGAGATCGTTCGACGCCCGCACCTGCGGGTCGGCCGAGCGGAGAAACGTGCGGAAACCCCGCATCCCCACGAGCGGGTCGCGATGAAAGACCTCCTTCACGAACCGCCATTCCCAGGTCGGCTCATACTCCACGTATTCGAGCCGCAGAAAATCGTCGCGGACCATCGTCTCGCGGGCGGCGCGGTTGTTGGCGTCGATCGATTCGCCCGCGAGCTTCTCCACCGCCGCGATGAACTCGTGCCGGCCCACCTCCGCGGGCGTGAATGGAAACTCGACGGCCACCGTGCCGGCGGAGAGCGGCACCGACCGCGTGCCGAGGTCGAGCGGCTGACCGCCCGCCGTGGCGGCCGGCCCGTCGAGCGGCCGGGCGGTGACGGTGACCTCGGCCGTGCCGCCGTCGAGCCCCGACTGCCGCAGCGTCACGGTCACGAGCGACCGCTCGTCCTTCTTCATCACCGGCGGCGCCTGCACGTCGATCGCCAGGTCGGCCGCGATGCCCGGCCCCACGCCCACGCAGTAGCAGGGCACATCGAGCCTTCGCGCCGCGGCCGCCGCCGGCGGGCCGGCGTTCTGGTCGAAGTCGCTGACGAGCACGACGCCCTGCAGGTTGGCGGCCGAGTGCCGCAGCGACAGTTCCTCGAGGGCCCGGCCAAGCGCCGTGACCTCGCCGGTGGTCGAGAGGCCGGCCGCGAGCGTTTCGCCGTCGAAGCCGTCGGCTGCGTCGTCGGCCGCCACCTGCAGGGGCCGCACGCCGTCGCCCGAGTCGAACGCGAAGGCCCGCAGCCGAAACGTGTCGGCCAGCGCCCCAAGCGTGTTGTCGTCCTTCTTGCGGAGCCAGGCGGCGACGAGATCCGCGCGGGAGGGCGCGGCCACCGCGGGATCGAGGCCGGTCGCGGCGGCGAGCGGCTTCCGCTGATCGACCGTGAG
>JBJTSM010000062.1:0-2193 GCA_046076685.1 Planctomycetia bacterium
CGCAAGCCACGGTGGCTCAAGGAGAAGCTCGAACTGTGGTTCGAAGGCGCGATTATCCGGCGGATCAGAAATGCGGTACGGGCGAAGAATGTCGTGGCAATCCTGGCTGCTTTCGAGGAGTCCGGCTGGCCGTCGCAGATCTACGACCCGATTACGGGCGGCGGTGATAGCAGCACGCGGCGACGCGTGGTCGAGACGTTGAACAAAGACCTGAAGCGGATTCGTTTTTCCTGCGCGGGCGACGGTGAATCGTTTCGCTGGGAGATTCGTTCGGGCCGATCGCGGCCGAAGACCGCGACGAGGCGCGAGGGCAAGAAGGCGGCCACTCGAGGTGCGAGGCCGGCCGCGGGAAAACGCGCAGCGAAAAAAGCCCGCCGAAAGCCTTCCTGACCCGCGCATAGGGCGCCCTCTTGGCGCTGATCTCACACGGGCGCGACGTGGGCGCTGCTGTGACGGCGGAATATCGCCCCGCACCTGAAAATAGGGGCATTCGCGACGGGATTCGCCACGGTGGCGAACGCATCGCGACAGGCGGGCCGCGGGCCCGCACGGTGCGGAATGGACTCCAAGACCTTCTATAGCGACGACGCGTCCGACGCACTGGCGCCGCTCTCGCTGCGGCCCCGGGAAGCCGCGGCGAAGCTCGGCATCAGCGTCTCCACGCTCGAGCGGCTGACGAAGGCCGGTGAGATACCGCGGGTGAAGTTCGGGAATACGGTGCTCTACACCGTCGAGTCGCTCGAGCGGTGGCTCAAGTCCCGTGAAACGTACATGGGGGGCGGGGCGGCATGAGCCGATTCGACCCCCGGGGTTGGTGTGGTTCGATTCCTTTTTCTACAGGAGCCATGACTATGGCATCGCTATGTTCAGATGCAGGTAAGCGTGGAACGTCTTACCGGGTGATCGTGACCATCGGGAAGAATCGGCGGCACCCGATCAGACTGGGACGCGTTTCGAAGAAAATCGCCGAGACCGCACGGCGGATGATCGAGTCGCTCGAGGCGGCGAAGGCGGCTGGCCATTCGATCGACCGCGAAACCGCGGAATGGGTAGGCCGCGTGAGCGACGAGATCCATAGCCGGCTCACGCGCGCCGGCCTGGTGCCGCCGCGGGTGAAGCCCGAGGCCGCGGTGGCGACGCTCGGCCAGCACCTGGATCACCTGTTCGCCAATCTCGGGAAACAGAAGCCGACGACGGCCCGCAACTACGCGCGGGCTCGCGGGTTGCTCGAGGAGTTTTTCACGCGGGAGCGGCCGCTCGACTCCATCACCGAGGCGGATGCCGACGGCTACAAGGCCTGGCTGCTCAAGAAGTACGCGCCGGCCTCGGCGTCGGTCGATCTGCGCCGGGCGCGGCAGTTCTTGAAGGCCGCCGTCCGGCGACGGCTGATTCCGGCCAACCCCTTCGCCGAGGTGACCTGCGGCTCTCAGGTCAACGACGAGCGGATCGTCTACGTGCCGGCTGAGGATATCGAGCGGGTGATCGCCGCCTGCCCCGACAACGACTGGCGGCTGGTCTTGGCCCTGCCGCGGTACGCCGGCGTCCGGTTCCCGAGCGAGGTCATCGACCTCAAGTGGAGCGACGTCGATTGGGAAAATTCCCGGTTCACGGTGCGGCAGAAGAAGTTGGAGCACCATCCGGGCCGCAGCATCCGCGTCGTGCCCATCTTCGCGGAGCTCCGGCCGCACCTGGAGCGGGCGTTTCGCGAGCGGGAGGAAGGCGCCGTCTACGTCTTGCCGCTGGCGCGGATCACGAGCAACCTGGGCACGCACGCCAAGCGGCTCGTCACGAAGGCCGGCGTCACGCTCTGGCCGAAGTTCTTCACGAACATGCGGGGCAGCTGCTCCGACGACCTGGAGCGCCGCGGCGTGACCGAGAAGGCGATCAACGCCTGGATCGGGAACACGGGCCGCATTCGGCAGCGGCACTACCACGCCGTGCGGCCGGAGGACTGGGCGGCCGTCACCGGAAAAGCGGCGCAAATTCCGGCGCGCGCACCGACCGTCAGCGGCCATCAGGAGCCGTCAACCCTGCATGAAGCCCGCGAAAAATCGCTGGACGTGCAGAATGAGGCTGAAAAAAAGTACCCTCGACAGGGATCGAACCTGTAACCTTCAGCTCCGGAGGCTGACGCTCTATCCAATTGAGCTACGAGGGCGTAACGCTTACATCACGGATTCTACCAGCCTATCG
>JBJTSM010000063.1:0-2114 GCA_046076685.1 Planctomycetia bacterium
CCGGCCGCTCGGCGGGCAGCAGCTCGATCGAGAAGATCCTTTGAGGTGAATCGACATTGAGCGGGTCCCGGTGAGCGGGGTCAGCCGTCGCCGGCACGTCCTCGTAGGTGCGGTTCTCGTTGGCCGGGAAATACCAGGTGATGAAGCCGGGGGCCGAGAGCTGATTGCCATTGTCGGCGAACACGCCCACGTCGACGCGGCTCGACGGCAGGTCGCTCCCCGGATAGACGCCACGGGGATGCCAGTCGACGAGGATCTCCGCCCGCGTGCCGAGCAGGTCGAGCGGCTTGATCCGCACCCGCCGCTCGTCGCCATGGAGGAGTTTCCAGACGAACGAGAGCGGCTGCCCGTTGGGGTCGCGGGTGTTCGCCGCGCTCACCACCATCCGGCGGCGGAAACGGGCCGATCGGCCCACACGGCCCACCGCCGAGACCGTGTCGAAGATCTTCTCGGCGGGCCCCACCTCGAAATAGTCGATGCCCGGTCGGCCGAGATCCTCCTCCTCGACCGTGAGCACCACGACGGGCGGCACCTCGTCGGCCTCGAGGTCGTGGGCCATGCGGACCATCCGCTCGACGTCGAGCGTCTTGGCGTCGAACACGGGCGGGTGCGCCGTGCCGGAAAGATACTCGTCGCGGCCGACGACGGGCGTGCGGGAGCGACGGAAGATCATCTGCACCGTCGGCACGAGCAGATGCCGCTCCACGACAAACCGCTGCGTTTCGGGTCGGAAGGCCGCGATCGCGCTGGCGATGCCGTTCATGAACGGCTGATCGGAGCCCGACGAGCCCTGCGACGTGATCACGTAGGGCGTGTTGGCGGGGTAGACGTCGCCGAAGCCCGCGGGTTCGGGATCGTGATCGTTGTGCTCCGGATAGAAGTAGAGCATGTTGTTCATGTATTGATCGGCCAGCAGTCCCATCCTGGCCCGGCTCTCCATGCCCACGCGGGGCATGCTCCGCCAGAAGGCACCACCGACCTGGGCCACCGACGCATTGCCGATCACGGGGCAGTCGTGCAGAAAGAGGAGTTGCAGACCGCGGTGCAGCTCGCCCTGGCCGTGCAGGTTGGTTTTCGCTTCCCGCGCCGCGGCGGAATACCGGGTGCGGGACAGTTCGGGAAACGAGAGGTAGTCCATGGTGCTGTGGGCGGCGTCGCAGTTGTCGTAGAGGAAGCCGTGCAGCCCTGCGGCCGTGCCTTCCTGCCGCCACTGCCGCAGGAGGTCGCCCACCGGCCCTTTCTGCGTCGTGATCTCCGCCCCCGGATCGCGCTTCGGAAAATCGTGGCTCACGGCCAACCGGCCCAACTGCGGGATCCACACGGTGTTGCCATCGGCCACCTCGGCCACGCCGTCGGCGACGGGCAGCGACTTGCGCGCCGGGGCCTTGCGGGGCCGTGCCCGAGCGTCGCGGCAGAGCTCCTGAAACCGGGGCGACTCCCGCAGCGACTCCAGATCGGGATGCCGGGTCATCTGTTCGGCGTCGGACCAGCCCGCATCGACCGCGGCGGCGAGGCTGTCGAGCGCGGCGTCGGTGGCGGCACGCCGGCTTTGGATGCAGGCGAGGTTGTAGAGCATGACCGACCGGTCGAACTTGCCATTGTCGAGCGCGTCGCGGACGAGCTTCTCGGCCTCGGCCTGGCGGCCCGCATTCAAGGCCCGCACCACCTCGCCCATGAGGACGTCGAACCGGATCGTCTTTTCCGGCTCTTCGAACACGCTCGGCTCGACCGCGGCCACTTGCGGTGCAGCCCCGGCTCCCTGCGCCGTGGCCGGCTCATTCGCACCCGCGGCCGCAGGGCAGAGGACGGTGATCGCCGCGACGGCACCGGCGACTCGCAATGCGAAGGTCATAGTGAAATTCATCACGACAGTGTACCGGCCACAACGGTTACTCGACCGACCGGCCGGGCAACGCCACCGTGAGTTGCACTTTTCGTACCGGTGTCCACGCGCAGATTTTCTATCGTCCCAGCACCAGGTCGATGCCTGAAAAAATGGCTTCTATTTGCCGTTTTGGGATTTTGCCGACGCGCTCGGTCAACTGCCGCTTGTCGAGGGTCACGAGTTGGGAGACATTGGCGACGGAATCGCGATCGAGGCCGGTCTGCTTTGC
>JBJTSM010000064.1:0-2221 GCA_046076685.1 Planctomycetia bacterium
GAGGCGATCGCGGCCTGCGTGCGGTCGCTCCGCGCCGCGGACGGCGGCTTTGCCAACTCGGCCGGCCAGCCGGAGGGCTCGACGACCGCGACGGCCGCGGCCATCGCCACGCTCCGCGGCCTGGGCCGGCCCGTGCCCGACGGAGTGGCCGAGTGGCTCCTGGCCCGGCGTCATCCGGCGGGCGGTTTCACCGCGGCCCCGGATGCACCCGTGCCCGACCTGCTCTCGACCGCGGTCGCGCTCCACGCGCTCGACGCGCTCGACGCGCCGTGGCGGGAGCATCGCGAGAGCATGCTCGATTTCCTCGACACGCTCTGGACGGCGGAGGGGGCGTTTCACGGTTCCTGGGCCGACGACGAGCCCGATGCCGAATACACGTTCTACGGGCTCGTCGCCCTCGGCCACTGCAGCGTGTGACCGGGATCGGGTTCGCCAAGTGATGGGCCGACCGGCTCGCCACCCCCCGGCTCGCGCCGGGGGCTTGTATTGAAAACGGCTCCCATACAAGCCCAGAGCGCAAGCGACGGGATGGTACGCCGACCGGCTCGCCACCCCCCGGCTCGCGCCGGGGGCTTGTATTGAAAACGGCTTCCATACAAGCCCAGAGCGCAAGCGACGGGATGGTGCGCCGACCGGCTCGCCACCCCCCGGCTCGCGCCGGGGGCTTCTATGAATCCATATCGGGTATCGTGGTCCCCCATGACGGCGAACTCCTCCATCCTCGCGTCCGACGCCTTCCGCGCCGCCCGGCGGGCGGCCGTGGCGGCGTTGCTCGCCCGGAGAAACACCGCGGGTCACTGGAGCGGAAAACTCTCGTCGAGCGCCCTCTCCACGGCGACGGCGATCACGGCGCTGCGGCTCGTCGATGCCTCTGCCCATGCCGGACGGATCGAGGCCGGCGGCCGGTGGCTCGCCACCACACAACTGGCCGACGGCAGCTGGGGCGACACCGTCGCGAGCAAGGGCAACCTCTCCACCACGCTCCTCTGCTGGGCGGCGCTCGGGCCGTCGGCCGATGACGCCGCGGCGGGGCCAGCGGCTGACAACACCGCGGCGGGGCCAGCGCTCAAGCGAGCCGAGGCGTGGATTCGCACCATCACCGGCAGCCTCGAGCCCGCGGCGATCGCGGCGGCCCTGACGGCGATCTACGGCCGCGATCGCACGTTCAGCGTGCCGATTCTCACGCACCTCGCCCTCTGCGGCCGGTTCGGTGATCCGCGGCGTCCAGAGACCTGGCGGGTGATCCCGCAGCTGCCGTTCGAGTTGGCCGCGCTGCCACAGTCCTGGTTCCGACTGGTCGACATGCAGGTCGTCAGCTACGCGCTGCCCGCCCTCATCGCCATCGGGCAGGTGCGGCATGCGGCGGCGCCCGGCTGGGCCGTAATCAGGACAGTACGCGACGCGGCCCGCGGGCCGACGCTCCGCACGCTGGCGGCGATCCAGCCCGACGGCGGCGGTTATCTCGAGGCGACGCCGCTCACGTCGTTCGTGACGATGAGCCTGGCCGGCATGGGGCTCGCCCGGCACGTGGTGGCCCGCAAGGGCATCGAGTTCCTCGAGCGGTCGCAGCGGCCCGATGGTTCGTGGCCGATCGACACGAACCTCGCCACCTGGGTGACGACGCAATCCGTGGCGGCGCTCGCCGCCGGTGGCCGGCTCGCGGAGCATCTCCCCGCGTCGGACCGCAAAGCGATCCGCGTCTGGCTGCTCGGCCAGCAATGGAACCGAGTGCATCCCTACACCGGCGCGGCGGCCGGCGGCTGGGCATGGACCGACCTCCCCGGCGGCGTGCCGGATGCCGACGACACGAGCGGCGCGGTGGTCGCGCTCGCGGGGCTTGCCGCCGCGGACGGTCGGACTCCCGACGCCGAGGTCGGCCGGGCGGCGGCGGCCGGGCTCGAGTGGCTCGCGAATCTCGCCAACCGCGACGGCGGCATCCCCACGTTTTGTCGCGGCTGGGGCCGGCTGCCGTTCGACACCTCGTGCCCCGACATCACCGCCCACGCGCTGCGGGCGGCGGAGAGCTGGTCGCAATTCGCCGGGATGAGCACCGACTCCGCGTGGGCTGCCGCGCGGCGGCGGAGGCACTTCCTCGCTTCGGCCCGGCGCTACCTGGCGAACACGCAGGCGGCCGACGGTTCCTGGTGCCCGCTCTGGTTCGGCAACGAGCATCATCGCGACCAGGCGAATCCGGCCTATGGCACCGCGCGGGTGGTGCTGG
>JBJTSM010000065.1:0-2024 GCA_046076685.1 Planctomycetia bacterium
GCGGCCGCTCGCTTTCGAACTCTCGGTCATGAACGTCGACAAGCCGGCGCTCGACTACGTCGAAATGCGGGCGCGGGCGGAGCAGTTCGCCGACCGCCCGCTCTGGCTCACCCGCGCAGCCACGTTCGTGGAGAAGCTCGACGTCTTTCCGCAGGGCACCTTCGTGATGGGCGCCGACACCTACGCCCGGCTCGCCGATCCGCGCTACTACGGCGGCTCGACCGAGGCGACGGACCTCGCCGTGCAGCGGATCGCCACGCAGGCCCGCGGGCTGATCGTGTTCGGCCGGGAACGGCACGGCCAGTTCGAGGATCCCGCGCAGCTCGACGTGCCGCGGGCCCTGCGGGAGGTGACCTATTTCGTGTCGCAGCGGGAGTTTCGCATGGACATCTCGAGCACGGCACTGAGGCGGCAACGCGATGCCACCGACTGACGCTTGCCGACGCGTCGCCGCGCGGCATCTTTCTCTGACCAGGATCACGGCCGCCCTCTTCGTCGGCTGCGGGCTGCCGGCCACGGCCACCGTCTCGGCGTGGGCCGACGAACTCGCCGACGCCCTCGCGCCCCACGTCGGGCAGACGCTCGACCTCGTCGAACTGGGGAGCGGCAAGCGGCTCGTCCGGCCGGTGCTCGAGGGCCTCACGACCCGCGGCGACCGCACCACGGCGATCCGCGTGCGGGCCGAGGGAGAGACGAAGACGGTGACCGTGGGCGTCGCGGGGATCGCGAAGATCGTCGCCGGCCGAGAGACGATCCACGAGGCCGACGCCAAGGCCTCCGGCGCGGGCCTCGCGCGGAGCCGCCGCGCCCGGGAACTTCACGAGCGGCAGGAGGAGGAATCGCGCGCGCGGATGCGGGCCCGCGGCGTGGAGCCCTGGCCGTCGCTCTCCGCCGAGGAGCATGCCGAGCACGTGGCCGAACTCGAGGCCTTCGTCGCCGAGGTGCGACGCGACTTTCCGGCGCTGGCCGTCACCCAGACGCATGAATTCGTCGTCGCCACCGACATTCCGGCCGCCCAGATGGCCCCCTACACGGCGAAGCTCGACGCCATGCACGATTTCCTCTGCGATCTCTACGGCATCCCGCGGGGCGAGCCGGTCTGGAGGGGAAAGTGCCTCGTGATCGCCTTCCTGAAGGAGGACGACTTCGCCGCCTTCGAACCGCGGTTCATGAAGGTCGATCCCCGGGGCGCGCACGGTCTGTGCCACCAGCGGAGCGACGGCCGGGTGGTGATGGTCTGCCATCGCGGCCCCGACGCCTCCGCCTTCGCCCACATGCTCGTCCACGAGACGAGCCACGGCTTCAACCACCGCTGGATGTCTCCCACCCACCTGCCGAACTGGCTCAACGAGGGGATCGCCGAGTGGGTGGGCACACAGGTCGTGCCGAACTGCCGGCAGGTGCCGATGAAGGAGGCGCGGGCGGTCGAGTTCATGCGGGCGGGCGGCGGCGTCGGGGAGAACTTCCTGGCAACCGGCCCCGATCATCACATCGATGCGGTGCAGTACGGCATCGCGTCGGGCCTCGTGAAATTCATGGTCACCCGGGATCGGAAAAAGTTCGCGGCCTTCGTCCGCGGCATCAAGGAGGGGATGACGGTCGAGGAGAGCCTGAAGGAGTCGTTCAACGCGACGCCGGCCGAGCTTCTCGCCGCCTACGGCAGGGCCGTCGGCGTGCCCGGCCTGAGGGAATGAGCCGAGACGGACACGGGGCCGTCGATTCGCTCCGCCCGCGGATGCCATCGCCACCACCGGCAATCCCACGAGGCGGTACACTGCGCATCACGTCGCTCCCGCGTGAAACCCGACCAGATGTCGTCGCCACCACACTCGCCCCGGCCCGCAGCCGCCGATTTCGAACGCCGACGCGCGGCGCGGGAGACGGCCAACGAACAGATCGCCTGCTGGGGCGTCGTCGGAATCACGGCCGCCATGCTCGCGTTGGAAGTCGCCTGGAGCGGCCTCGCGGCCACCGGCATCGGCTCCCACCGCGAGGAATTCCAGATTCCGGTGCAGGTGCGGGGG
>JBJTSM010000066.1:0-5295 GCA_046076685.1 Planctomycetia bacterium
GGTGCTCGCGGTGCAGAGCTACGCCCAGTTCAAGGCGCTGGGCCTCGAGACGCGGCTTGGCTCGGTGATCAACCTCTCGCTCGTCCGTGAACTGGGCCCCGTGCTGGCGGCCACGATGCTCGCCGGCCGGGTGGGCAGCGCCATGGCGGCGGAACTGGGCACGATGCGGGTCACCGAGCAGATCGACGCGCTGGAATGCATGGGCGCCAACCCCATCTACTACCTCGTGGTGCCACGGTTCCTCGGCTGCCTCGTGCTCATCCCGGCCCTCACGATCATGGCCGACTTCATGGGCGTGCTCGGCGGCTACCTCTACTCGCACTTGCTGCTCGGCATCGACTACCACCACTACTGGGAGAATTCCCGGGCCTACGTCGACGTGTTCGACTTCCTGATGGGCATCTTCAAGAGCCTCTTTTTCGGGGCCGCGATCGCCCTGGTGAGCTGCCATCACGGCTTCCACTGCGGCCACGGTGCCGAGGGCGTGGGCCGGTCCGCGACCAACGCCTTCGTGCACTCCTTCGTGCTGATCCTCGTGCTCGACCTGTTCCTGGGAATCTGGCTCAACAACGTCCACGACTTCTTCCGCCCCGAGGGCCCGCGCCGCCTGCTGTGAGCCATCCCCACGATGCCCGCCACCGCCCCACTTCCGAAAGCCCGCCGTGACCAGGCCGACCCGCCGCTGCTCGAGGTCGACGGGCTCTCCGTGCGGTTCGGCGCCCAGACCGTGCTGCGGGACATCTCGCTCGACATCCCAGCGGGCCAGACGCTCGTGGTGCTCGGCGAGAGCGGCTGCGGCAAGACGGTGCTCTTGAAGACGATGATCGGGCTGGTGAAGCCGAGCCGCGGAGAGGTGCGGTTCGAAGGCAAGGCCCTCTCCGCCATGCGGGAACGCGATCTGGCCCACCTCCGCACGAAGTACGGCTTCGTCTTCCAGGGCGCCGCCCTCTTCGACAGCATGACGATCGCCGACAACATCGCCTTTCCGCTCCGCGAGCACACCCGGATTTCCGCCGCGGAGGCCGCGGCCATCGTGGCCTCGCTCGTGGACGAGGTCGGCCTGCCCAGGACCGTGCTCGCCAAGAAGCCCGTGGAGATCTCCGGCGGCATGCGGAAGCGGGCCGGGCTCGCCCGGGCCCTCGCCCTCGATCCGCTGCTGATCCTCTACGACGAGCCGACGACCGGCCTCGACCCGATCATGACCGACGTCATCAACGAGCTCATCCTGCGGGTGCGGGAGCGGCCCCGCGTGACGAGCGTGGTGGTCACGCACGACATGAACACCGCCCGCAAGGTGGCTGACCGGATCATCATGCTCTATCCGCTCTTCCGCCTCGGGCCCGATGAACCGCAGATCGTCTTCACCGGCACGCCCGAAGAACTCGACCGCTGCGACGACCCACGCATCCGGCAGTTCGTCGAGGGGCAGGCGGGCAACCGGCTGACCGAACTGCAGGAGGAACAGGCCCTGCAGGAGCCGACCCTCGATGAGCACGACCTGGGTGAGTACGACCTGGGTGAGTACGACCAGGATGGGTACGAAGAGGAGGAGCAACCATGAACGATCGCGTGATGCAGTTCCGCGTCGGCGTGATGGTGCTGGCCACGGCCATCATCGCCGGCATCCTGATCGTGCTCTTCGGCGACCTGCCGTCGCTCGTGCAGGCCACCTACCCGCTCAAGATGAGCTTCGCCGACGCCCGCGGCATCGCCGGGGGCACGCCGGTGCGGAAAAACGGCATCCTCGTGGGCCGCGTGTCGAGCGTGATGCTCGACGAGCGCGGCGGCGTGAGCGTGGTGGCCGACATCGACTCCTACGTGCCGATCTACAGGGACGAGGTGCCCCGCATCTCCAGCACGATCCTCGGCGACTCGGAAATCCAGCTGGTGCCCGGGCGGATCGTGCCGCCACGGCAGCGGCTCGAGAAGAACGAGGTGCTCGTCGGGGCCGTGTCACGCGATCCCTTCGAGATGTTCACGTCGCTCGAGCCGAAGCTCGGCGGCGCCCTCGATTCCCTCGCGCAGGCCAGCGACTCGGTGCAGAAGCTTTCGGTCAACATCGACCGCCTCTTCATGGGAGGGGATGAACGCTTCGAGAAGCTCGTGGCGAAGACCGAGGCCGCCCTCGACTCCTTCAATACCGCCATGAAAAACATCGACGACGTGATGGGGGATCCGGCGGCCCGCGAGGACATCAAGAACACGATCTCCGCGCTGCCCGAGGTGGTGGCCGATCTCCGCAAGACCGTGCAGGGCGTCGGCGCGACGGTCGACACCGCCGATCGCAACCTCCGCAACCTCGAGGGGCTCACCAAGCCGCTCGGCGACCGCGGCGGCGCGATGGTGGCGCAGATCGACCGCACGATCGGCCGCCTCGACGAAACGCTCCAGCAGGCCGTGCTCTTCACCAAGGCGCTCAACGAGTCGGAGGGCACGCTGGGCAAGCTGGTGCGTGATCCGAAGGTGTACGAAGACCTCGCCCAGGCGGCGGCCACCGTGAACAAGCTCACGAGGGAGTTGCGTCCGATCGTGGACGACGTCCGCGTGTTCACCGACAAGATCGCCCGGCACCCCGAGCAGCTCGGCGTCCGCGGCGCCCTCGACCGCCGCCCGGGGCTCAAGTAGCGGCGTACGTCACGCCCCGACGGGCACCGTCGCGCCGGAGTCGATCACCCGCAGATACTCGGCGATGTATTCCCCATAGCGGGCCTTCACCTCGGCGGCCAGGTGCTTGAAGCCCGGCACCTGGCCGCGGCAGCCGGCCGCGCCGCAGGTGCACTGCCCGCCGCCCTGATCGAGCTCGTACTCGAAGGTGTTGTAATCGAGCGTGATCTCCTCGCCGGCCGCGATCGGCCGCAGGGCGCGGACCTCGATCTCCCGACTGGCGAGCCGGATCTGCACGCCGCAGTTGGGCTCGCAGGAGTGGTTCACGAGCACCATCACGCCGTCGGGCAGGATGTGGGTGTCGACGTCCACCTGCATCGAGTGCCGCGACCGGCGGGCCGCCTGCGGCCCCCAGGCCCTGAGCACGGTCTCGCCCACGGCGATGGGCCGCACGGCCATGACGGTGCGGCCCTGACGGCCGCTCCGCACCTCGACAGGCTCGTGCGGCGCGGGCAGACGCGTGTCGGCATCCCGCACGACGAGGCCGGCCATCTGGTCGAACTGCGTCTCGCGGACGCGTTGTCCATAGCGTTCCGCCAGCCACTCCACCGTCTGGTCCACCGTGTCGGGCTGGAGGAGCACGAGGTCGCCGGCCCGCACGGCGTCGAGCACGAGCGCCGCTGCCTCGCACCAGGTGCCGCCAAACTCGATGGCGGTGGGCCGGTCGGCCCGCAGGCCCGCCTGGATGCCCTTCGAGATGATCGCCGTGATCTCGCCGGGCTGCCGGCCGCGGATGTAGGCGTCTTCGTAGATCACCACGCGATCGAAGGTGGCGGCGAGCAGTTCGCCCTGGCGGATCAGATCCTCGTCGCGGCGATCGCCCGCGGCCGAGTAGACGGCCGTCCGGCGGGGGTGGGGCAGGTTGCGGATCGTGGCGCAGATCTGCTCGAGCGACGGGACGTTGTGCCCGTAGTCCACCACGATCGAGGCGCCTTCGAGTTCGAGCAGGTTGAACCGGCCGGGCGAGCCGCCCGAGCCCGACGCGAAGGTCTCGAGGCCCAGCCGCACGAGTTCCAGCGGCACGCCGAGCCGCCAGGCGGCGGCCGCCGCGGCCAGCGCGTTCTCCACCTGGAAGGGAACGAGGCCACGGTGCACGAGCGGCACCCGGTCGAGATTCGCCAGGCGGGTCTCGCGCGGGCCGTCGCAGAGCACGATCCAGCCGTCGCGGACCGTCGCCGCCAGCCCGCCCTGGGCGAGGTGCTCGACGACGAGCGGGTTGGCGGGATCGAGCGCGAAATAGACCACCTGCCCCTTGCACCACTTCTTCATGCCGACCACGAGCGGATCGGCGGCGTTGAGCACGGCGGTGCCGGTGACGGGCCGCACGCCCGCGACGATCGCCCCCTTCACCCAGGCCAGTTGCTCGGGCGTGTCGATCTCGCCGAGGCCGAGGTGGTCGCCCTCGGCGATGTTGGTGACGACCGCCACGTCGCAATAGTCGAAGCCGCAGCCCTCGCGGAGGATGCCACCGCGGGCCGTCTCGAGCACGGCCGTCGTCACGGACGGATTGGCCAGGATGCGCCTCGCGCTCGCCGGCCCGCTGCAGTCCCCGGCGTCGATCTGCCGGCCGCCCACCCAGACCCCCTCGGTGCAGCTCGTGCCGACCGTGGCGCCGCCCGACGTCGCCAGATGGGAGAGCAGCCGCACGACGGTGCTCTTGCCGTTGGTGCCGGTCACCGCCGCCACGGGAATGCGGCCTTCGTCGCCGGGGCCAAACAGCGTGTCGACGATCGCCGCACCGACGTTCCGCGGCGTGCCGACAGTCGGCTCCAGGTGCATCCTCAGGCCCGGTCCGGCGTTCACCTCGATCACCACGCCGCGCTGCGATTCGAGCGACTGCGTGATGTCGGCGGTGACGATGTCGATGCCCGCCACGTCGAGGCCCACGATCCGCGCCGCCTCGACGGCCCGGGCCGCCACCTCGGGATGCACGACGTCGGTGACGTCTTCGCTCGTCCCGCCGGTGCTCAGGTTCGCATTCTGCCGCAACAGCACCGTGTGGTCGGCCGCGGGCACGCTCTCGGGGGCAAGCCCCTGCTCCGCGAGCACGGCCAGCGCCACCTCGTCGATCCGCACCGGGCTCAGCGCGCCGGCGTGGTCGCAGCAGCGGCGGGGATCCTCGTTCACGCGCTCGACCAGTTGCCGCACGGTCGACCGGCCGTCGCCGACGACCGTCGGCGGATGCCGCCGCGCGGCCGCCACGACCTTGCCGCCCACGACGAGCACGCGGTAGTCGCCGCCCGCCACGAACCGCTCGACCACGACGGTCGATTCCTCTTCACGGGCCACGCTCCAGGCCTTCTCGACCTCCTCGCGGGTGGAAAGGTCGACCGACACGCCCCGCCCCTGGTTGCCGTAGCGGGGCTTCACCACCACCGGCGCGCCGATCTCCTCGGCGACGGCCCAGGCATCGGCCGCGTCGACGACCGGCCGCCCCTCGGGCACCGGAATGCCGGCCTCGGCGAGCAGCGTGCGGGTGAGTTCCTTGTCCTGCGCGATCGACTCCGCCACGGCGCTGGTCCTGTCGGTCTCGGCCGCGCAGATCTTGCGCTGCTTCGCCCCCTGGCCGAGCCGCACGAGCGAACCGTCGGTGAGCCGCCGAAACGGGATGCCGCGGGCCACGGCCGCGTC
>JBJTSM010000067.1:0-2673 GCA_046076685.1 Planctomycetia bacterium
GCCAACCTCGTCAACGAGGCCGCCCTGCTCGCGGCCCGCAAGGACAAGGCCGCGGTGGGGATGGACGAATTCAACGAGGGGGTCGAACGGGTCAACGCCGGTCTGGAGAAGAAGAAGCGGGTGATCCACGAGGACGAGAAGAAGCGGGTGGCCTACCACGAGGCGGCCCACGCGCTCGTCGCCTTCTCGCTACCCAACACCGATCCGGTGCACAAGGTGTCGATCATCCCGCGCGGCCTGGCGGCGCTCGGCTACACGATGCAGCGGCCCGAGGACGACCGCTACCTGCTGACCCAGTCGGAGCTCGAGAGCCGGATCGAGGTGCTCCTGGCCGGCACCATCGCCGAGGAGATGGTCTACGCCGACGTCTCGACCGGCGCCCAGAACGACCTCGAGCGGGCCAGCGAGATCGCCCGCTCGATGGTGATGGACTACGGCATGAGCCGTCTGGGCCGGGTGGCCTATCGGGAGAGCCAGCGGTCGCCGTTCCTCGCGGGCGGCGGCGCCGACCTCGCGCCCGCCCGCAGCCACAGCGAACAGACCGCGCGGGAGATCGACGAGGAGGTCCGCCGCATCATCGACACCGCCATGGAGCGGGTGCGGCGGATCATGGAGTCGCGGCGGACCGCCCTCGAGGCGATCACGCAGCGACTGATCGAGTGCGAGGTGATCGACGGCGAGGAGCTGCGGACCATCATCGAGGCGTCGTTGGGTGCGCCCCAGCTCGTGCCGGGCACCGATACGGAGCGTCGCGTGCCGCCGCCCCTTGCGGCGCCCGGATCGGCCGACGGCACCGGCTGAGTGGGCGGCACGACCGCTGCGACCGTCACGGTCGAACGTGCCGGCCGCCCCGTGCAGGGCCGGCAGGCGATCGGCCGATACCCCCAGTGCATCTCCCTGTCCCAACGGCATGCGCGTGCATGCGGGCCCGGAGGAGTCGGTTCCCGCCGATCGCGCGGGAAGGCAGCCATGTGGAAGAGCGTTTTTCTGGCGGCTGGCATCTTCGCCTGCGTGGCGGGCGTGGAGCTTCTGCTCATCGACTCCGCCGTCGTGCTGCCGGTGGACGGCCGAGGCGATCCGACCGTGTTCACGGCGCCCGACTGGGCGCCCTGGAGCCTGATCTCCGCCGGTGCCGTGACGATCCTCCACTTCTGCGCGTTGCCGGCCGGCGGCACGAAGGCCGCGGTCGGTGCCCTGGGCGCGGAACCGCGGTTTCGCTGACCGGCATTCGCTCCGGGTAGAGCGGCCGCTCCGTGGCGATCGCCTGTTTGCGCTGTCGGTCTATGGTCCAATTGAGTGATGATCACCACCCGCCACCATCCGGCCCGCGACACCGTGCTCTATGACGGGCACTGCCGGTTCTGCCGCAGCCAGATCGCGATCCTGCGGCGGCTCGATCTCTTCGGCAGCCTCGTCTTCACCTCGCTGCACGACCCGAGCGTGGCCAGCGACTTCCCGGAGATTCCGCCCGAGGAACTCCTCGAGCGGATGTACGTCGTCGACGTCCACGGCCGGGCCCGCGGCGGCGCCGACGCGGTCCGCCATCTCTCGCGGCGGCTCGTGCTGCTCTGGCCGCTGGCACTCGTGCTGCACGTCCCCTTCACCATGCCGCTCTGGTCGCGGCTCTACGCCTTCATCGCCCGGCATCGCTACAGAATCGCGGGCACCTGCGACGAGGGCACCTGCCGCCTCCCCTGACGTGGCCGCCGCGTCCTAGCGGCCCTCCCGCACGCCCAGGAAGATCAGATGCTGCCAGGGCAGCCGGTCGAATTCCCGCACGACGCCGAACCCGGCCGGTTCCAACTCCGCCCGCACCTGGGCCTTGGTCATCTTGTGGAGCGGCTTGATCGGCACCGCCGGATCCTCGCCGCGAAACTCCACCAGCACCAGCCGCCCCTCGGGGGCCAGGCTCTCCCGGATCTTCGCGAGCATCGCCTCCGGGTGGGAAAACTCGTGATACACGTCGACGCAGAGCATCAGGTCGATCTCGCCTTTCGGCAGCCGGGGGTCGATCGGCGTGCCGAGCACCGGACGGATGTTGGCGAGCCGCGCCTCGGCCGCGTTGCGGACGAGCATCTGCAGCATCTCGGGCTGGATGTCGACGGCGTAGACGCGGCCGCGGGGGCCGACGAGGCGGGCGAGCTGCAGGGTGTAGAAGCCGTTGCCGCAGCCCATGTCGCAGAGCGTCTGACCGGGCCGGACCCCGAGGGCCTGGAGCATCGTGCGACAGTCCTCCTCCCGCTGCCGGCTTTCGCGGACGAGCCAGGGCGCACCCGTGAAATGCATCGTCTGGGCGATCTCGCGGCCCATGTGATGCGTCTGCGCCGGCGGGATCGGCACGGCGGGGTCCACGTCGGCGTCGATCCGCAGGGCGGGCGGCTGGGCCACGGCCACAGCAACCGGCACAAGCACCGGTCCGACCAGGCACAGCGCGAGCAGAATGGGGAATCGCATGCTGCCCGCCAGTATACGCCCCCGGCCGGATGCCGGCGTCAGGCCGCGGTTCGCAGCAGCGGGGCCCCCGCCTCGTCGCAGAGGCTCATGATCGTGATCCCGCTGCGCCGGGCGAATGCGGCGAGGTCGTCAGGATCGACGAGGATGGTGCGGCCCGCCTCGATCGCGAGCACCGTCGCCCCCGCCGCCCGCAGCGACTCGAGCGTCCCGCGGCCGATC
>JBJTSM010000068.1:0-3664 GCA_046076685.1 Planctomycetia bacterium
CGCGCGGCACGGCGTGAAGGCCAACTCGGCCATCCAGCGGGAGGATGCGACCGTCTTCGCGGCCCAGCAGCGGGGCCTCGCCGCCACCCCCTTCAAGGGCTGCCTCGGCACCCGCGAGGAACGGATCTGGTGTTTCCACCAATACCTGCGGCAGTCGTGCGGGTGAACGATGCCCTTGAAGCCCGAGGCGCGAGCCGAGGGTATACGCGGGTGATTCACCAATGGCCACCCGTATTCCGCAGAGTACCACTCTGCAGCTACGTGCTGCACACGGTTCCGTTCGTAGCCCCTCGTCAGGCGTTGGCGAATGCCGCGGGACGGGCGGCGATCCGGCCGATCGTGTCGACCGCCAGCCGGCGGCCGGCCGGGTCGCCCGACTCGACGGCCAGTTCGCCACGGCCGCGGAGTTCGGCGGCCGTCGCGACGCCCGCGAGCAGCCGCTCGAGCGCATCGGCGGCCATCCACACGACCGGTGCCGTCGACGCGGGCAGCCCGACGTGCAGCGACACGGGCCGGCCGCCGTCGACCGCGATCGTCCACTGGCCGCCGCCCGCTCCCGTGGCCGCCAGACCGATCACGGTCGTCGCGCGGGCCGCGATCCATCTGGCCGGGCCCAACAGCTGTTCGAGCGTGGTCCGCGCCGTCGCGGCCCGCGGCCCGCGGCCGGGGGGCGGCCAGCGGAAGTTGTTGGCAATCGCGAACCGGCAGAGCCGGCGGATCGTCTCCTCGTCGAGGGCCGGCGCCGGCAGTCCCGGCACGGCACGATGCGTGTGCGTGGCGTCGAACCGGGGGTCGTCCCGCCAGTAGGCCTTGTAGACATGCATCTGGTCGAGGAAGAGCTTTCCCAGCGTGAGCGGGTCGAAGGCGGCCGCGGGCTTCGGACGAGCGGTTCCCGCCGCCGCGCGGGCTTCGCGTTGCCGCTTCAGTTCCGCGGCCATCTCCACCACCAGTCCCTCGAACACGCGGCAGAGCGTGCCGACGCTCGTCGGCCTGTCCGACGTGAGGTGGTAGGTTCGCCCGTGGAGCGATTCGTCGCCGATGATCCGGGTCATCGCGGCCGACACCCAGTCCACCGGCACGAGGTTCTTGCACTCGCTTCCCGTCATGCCGAGCACCTCGAGCAGCGACCCGGGCTCGAGCTCCGCGCCGACGAACGCCTCGACGAAGGGCTGCACCACCCGCAGCGGCTTGTAGAACCCATGGAAGGTGTTCGTGAAGCCGTTGACAAGATCGCCGACGATGATGCTGGGGCGATGGACGGTGCAGACGTCGAGAAAGTCGGCGGCCGAAGCCTCCCCCTCCGAGACGATCTTGCTCCGCTCGTAGTCGTTGCCCGGCGTCTGGCCGACGTCGAGCTCGGTCTCGAGGATCCGGCCCTGACGGAGCCCGCAGACATACGCGCTCGACACGTGGTGAAGCCGGCGGATGCCCGTGTCGCGGCAGAGCGCGAGCATGTTCCGCGTGCCCGTGACGTTGCTCGTGTAGGGCTCGCCGTCCGACTCGCGGAGCTGAAAGGAGAGGCTGGCCGCCGAATGCACCACCTCGTCGACGTTGGCCGCGATCCAGGCCCGCTGCTCCGCCGCGAGTCCGAGGCCCTCCGCTGACAGGTCTCCCTCGAGCACCACCGGGCAGGGCACGTCCGCGCCGGCCACCCCCCGCCAGTCGTCGAGCAACTCGTCGACCCGCTCGGGGGCGTCGGCCGTCTTCGATCCGCGGACGATCACGGCCAGCCGCCGGCCGGCGGCGGCAAGATCGCGAACCAGCGACCGGCCCAGCAGCCCGGTCGCACCGGTGATCAGGAGATAGGAGTCGTGGCGGGGCATGGGTGTCAGACGTGGATCGCGGCGCCTCCGTCGACGACGAGCGTCTGGCCCTGCACGAGGTCGGAGAGCGGACTGGCCAGGAAGAGCACCGCATCAGCCACGTCGGCCGCCTCGAGCATGCGATCGCCCATCATGGTCTTGTACTTGCGGCCCGCGAACATCTCGGTGGCGCCGGGCAGCCGCTTGGTCGAGTCGGTCTCGACGAGCCCAGCCTCGACGACGTTTACGTTGACGCCCCGATCGCCGAGTTCCAGGGCCCAGTGGCGGGCCAGCGACGTGAGCGCCGCCTTCGAGCCGCCGATCAGGCCATACATCGGCAGCGCCATGTGCGTGCCGTGGCTGGAGAGCACGACCGCCTTGCCGCGGCCCGGCCCCGCCTCCAGCAGCGGCGCCGCCGCCTTGAGCAGGTAGACGAACGACAGCACGTTGGTGTGCATGGCCGCGTCGAAGTGCCGCTGCGTCGTGGCGGCCAACGGTCGAAACCCGCCGGTGGCGGCGTTGTGGACGAGGATGTCGAGCCGGCCGAATTCCCGCTGGACGAAGCCGATCATGTCGTCGACGTCCTCCTCCTGGCCGACGTCGGCCCGCACGCAGGCGACGTTCCGCCCCATGGCGGCGACCTGCGCGGCCACCTCGTCCGCCTCGCGGCCGCTGGTGACGTAGTTGACGACGATGTCGGCCCCGGCCTCGGCGAGGCGGAGGGCACACGCCCGGCCGATGCCCCGGCTCGAGCCGGTGACGAGGGCGACCTTCCCGGTGAGATCGATCATGCTGATGCTCCTTGGTTGAAACTCGTGAATTCCGTCGCCGGATGGACGGCCTGCGTCTCCCGCATGTCGGCGCCGCGGATCGGCGTGGCCGCGACGGCGATCAGGTGCCGCCCGGCGGTGCCGTAGCAGCCGTCGCCGAAGGCTTCGGCGTGCCCGTCCCGCGCCACCCAGTCGAAGGCGTGCGGCGTCAACTGCTCGATCGTCACCGTCCGCGGACGAAATTCCGTGTCGAGCCGCGCGGCCTTGTAGGCGGCCTCCTTCGCGGACCAGAGCATGGCACGAAGCAGGCCGTGATCGTCAGGGAGGAGCGAGAGTTCGTCGGGCGTGAACCAGACGTCGAGCGCCCTGCCGGCATCGGCGGGATCGACGATGTCGATTCCGACCCAGGCCGCGTCCGACAGCACGGCCCCGACCAGGCCGCGGACGTGGGAGACCGAAACGGCGAACCACGCTGGTGCGCCGTCGACCATCGCCACCGGCCTGCCCGACGGCGGCAGCGCGGCCACGCGCACGCAGCCTGGATCCAGGCCCTGGCTGGAGCAGGCGAGATCCTCGGCGAGCCTGAGCACGGCGCCCGAACGCACGTCGACGCCGGCCCGCGGCCGATCGCAGAGCAGGTCGGCCGACCAGGGGCCGACCCGCAGCCCGCGCCGCACGCGGCCGACGGGCAATTCTTCGGCGAAGTGCCAGCCGATCATGCCCGGCGGCTCCTGTCCGGGCCCATGACCGCCAGGTGCAGTCCGTCGATCGCGAGGAGCGTCCGACCGTCGTCGCCGAACAGCACGAGGTCGAACAGGCTCTCCCGCTGATCCTGCGACCGGAACAGCATCCGCGCCGTGCACTTCTCGCCGCCGCGTGGCTGCGACACGATCCGCAGGCGATCGAAGGCCACGGGCACCTCCACGCGTCGACCGCAGAGGATGTAGGAGTAGACGGCACAGGCCACGATGCAGCCGTCGAGGAGGGCGATCGGCACCGTCCAGCCCCGGGCCCCGCGGGGCTGGGCCACCACGTCGGCCGCCGGGGCGATGAGCCGCCCCCAGCCGCCGCTGCGGTCGAGGAAGAGTCCCG
>JBJTSM010000069.1:0-10477 GCA_046076685.1 Planctomycetia bacterium
CAGATCGACGCCGACCCCCAGTTCGGCCAGTCGCATCGACGCGGCCAGGCCCGCAAGCCCGCCGCCCACTACGAGTACCCTGGGTTCAGCCATGGCATTCACCTTCCTGTCTTCAGAGTGGCGGCTCCCGAGACGGCCGAACGGACGCCGCCGCCGGCGTGCGGCTCGGGACGCTCGCCCCGCAGCATCCGCTCCCGTGCCTCACGTTCCTCGTTCATGATCGTCTCGATCACCTTCGCCTTTTCGACATCCACGCCCCGCATGCCGCCGAGCGCGCCGAGGCCGGCCGCCCCAAGCACGAGGCCCACGACGGCGCTCACGGCGTTGGCCCGCCGCATCGCGGCGGGGCTCGTCCACAGGCCCCAGGTGATGCCGAGCGTCCACAGCCCGTTCGAAAAGTGGAAGACGGTGGAAAGGATGCCGATGGCGTAGAGGATCGACACCGCCAGCGGCCGCAGAGCGACGGCGGCGGAACTGGACGCATGATGGGGATCGAAGCGGCCGCCGCCGAAGGGGGTGCCCATCCAGTGCAACTGCATGATGTGCCAGATGATGAACACGAAGGCGATCATGCCCGTGGCCCGCTGGAGCGTGTAACGGACATTGCCGACATACGCGTACGAACCGACGTTCGGCAGGCCGTTGGCGATGATCACGAACCCCACCGCCGCGTGGAAGAGCATCGGCAGGAAGATGAACGCCCATTCGATCGGCACGAGGAGCGGCCCGAGCGAGTGGATCATGTCCAACCGCGACTGGAACACCCCGGGGCCCGCCAGGACCGAGGCATTCGTGAGCAGATGCACGACCAGAAACGCACCCACAGGCACGAGCCCGGCCAGCGAGAAGAGCCGGTAGATCAGGAACTGATGGCGGGCGAAGAAGGAATCGGAGGGCTCGGTCGCGGTCACAAACTGCCTCGCTGCACTGGGTTCGACGCCCGGTTCGCCGCCGGTCGACAACGCGGAGGGGGGCGGTGGGGCACGGAGCCGACAACGGGAGTATAGATTTGCCGAGACAAGCGGCAACGGTGGTTTCGCATTTGGCGGTCGTTTCAACTGTTTTTATACTGCTGGGCGGTGTTCTGAGCGGTGTCCGGAGAACCGTTGGTGCCGAATCCAGTTCCATCCCCGGGAAACGAGGAACCGTGCGGCCCGTGCGACGCCGCAGCCGTTCTGGAGCGACTTCCGGATGGCATCGCCCTGGTGCGGGCCGACGACACGATCGTCTGGTCCAACACGCGTCTGACCGGCTGGTGCGGCAAGGCCGACCTGCGGGGGCTCAACTTTTTTGAAGCCCTCGATCGCCCGGAGATGCTCGGCCCCGACTCGAGCCCCTTCAGCGTCGCGATCGCCACGGGCAAGACAACGACCGCCACGCTGAAGACCGCCGACAACCGCTACTTCCATCTTCAGTCGGCCGCTGGCGGCACGGTCGAAGGCGTCCCGGTGGCGGTGGCGGCCATGCGCGACGTCACACACACGATCCTCGAACAGCAGAAACTGGCCGCCATCCACCAGGCAGGCCAGACGCTCGCCGATCTCGCCCCGGCGGAACTGGCCGACATGACCGTGGAGGAGCGGATCGACCTGCTCAAAAGCAACATCCTCCACTACTCGAAAGACCTGCTCCAGTTCGACGTCGTCGAGATCCGGCTGCTCGACCGGCAGACAGGCCGGCTCGAGCCCCTGCTCGCGGTCGGCATGCAACCCGAGGCCGAGGCTCGCGTGCTCTACGCCCGACCTGAGAACAACGGCGTGACCGGCTACGTGGCCGCCACCGGTCGCAGCTATTTCTGCAACGACACGACGAAGGATCCGCTCTATCTGGAGGGCTGCAAGGGGGCGAAAAGCTCGCTCACCGTGCCGCTCATGCTGCATGAGCAGGTGATCGGCACCTTCAATGTCGAGAGCCCGGAACCGGGTGGTTTTTCCGACACCGATCTGCGGTTTCTCGAGATCTTCTCCCGCGACGTGGCGGCGGCCCTGAACACCCTCGAACTCCTGGTGGCCGAAAAGGCGTCGACCGCGGCCGAGAGCATCGAGGCCATCCACGGAGCCGTGGCCCTGCCGGTCGACGACATCTTGAACGACGCCGTCAGCGTGATGGAACGCTACATCGGCCACGACGCCGACGTCGTGGAGCGGCTGCAGCGGATCCTCCGCAATGCCCGCGACATCAAGCAGGTGATCCAGAAGGTGGGGGAGCAGATGACCCCCAGTTCGGCCCATGCCCAACGTCGCCAGGGAAACCGCCACCCGACGCTCGTGGGCCGCCGCATTCTCGTGGCCGATGCCGACGAGCAGGTACGGGCGGCGGCCCACGCCCTGCTCGAACGCTACGGCTGCACCGTCGAGACGGCCCGCGACGGGGCGGAGGCGGCCTCGATGGTGCGGGCCTGCGGTGCCGAGGCCTACGATGTGATCATCGCCGACATCCGCCTGCCCGACATGAGCGGCTACGAGCTCTTGCTCAAGCTGCGTGAACTGCGCGACGCGGTTCCGCTCGTCCTCATGACGGGCTTTGGGTACGACCCCGGCCACTCGATCGTCAAGGCCCGGCAGGCGGGTGTCGATCTCGTGCTCTTCAAGCCGTTCCGGGTCGATCAGCTGCTCGAGACCGTGGAAAAGGTGATCGCCCGCTCGCGCGTCCTCGTGTCCGCCGCGTCCGGTTCCTCCGCCTCCGCTGACCAGCCGCAGACTGAGTGACCCCCCCTTCCCGGTGTGTGCGTCGACCGCGGGGAGGCGATGAATCGCGGAAAATCCGCTGCGGCGGCCCTTCGGGCAGGCTGGGCGGTTTTCCGGGCCGCATGTGCCCTTGACCCGCATTCGCCGGGCCAGCTACTTCTCCCCGGGCACAACCGGTTCTGCGCACAGGAAGCAGCAGCAATGGCACGAGTGATCAGCCCCATGACGGCTCCCGCGGCTCGCATCGCATCTTCGGCGTTCGCATGGACGCGAACGGGAGCGGCCGTTCTCAGCCTGGCGTGCGCGCTTGCGATCCTGGCACGGTGCGACGAGACGAGGGCCGCGGAGCCCACGCCGGAGGAAGTGCCGGCGCCGACGGCCGAAGCGGCGGCCGCGCGGAGGATCATGGAAGACGCCGTTTCGCGTTCGGCTGCCGACCGCCGGCCCGGCCCGGCGCGTCCCCCCGCCGATCAGCCGACCGTGGAGGCGGCGGCCGTCCCGGACGACCTGCTCGTGGCTCGCATCTCCGCGGAGGTCGCCGCGAAGCAGCTGGAGGCCAGACGGGTGGCGCAGCGCTCGCCCGCCGACGCGCTGGCGCTCCTGGACGAGGCGGCCGCCAAGATCGCCGATCCGGCGGTTCCCGAGAAGGTGCGCACCCAGCTCCAGCAGCGGATCGAACGGTCCCGTCGTGACGTCGAGGAATCGACGGGCAAACGGCGGGGCGAACTCGAGATGGAACGGAAGAGCGCCCAGGTGGAGGCCCGCGTCAACCGCGAGCGTGCCCAGAAGGTCGAGGTCGACCAACGGCTGGCGATGCTTGTGGAGGAATACAACTCCCTCATCGACGCCCAGCAATTTCCCCAAGCCGAGGCGGTCGCGAAGAAGGCCGGGCAACTCGCCCCGGACAATCCGATCGTGCGGCAATTGCTCTCCCAGAGCCGCGTGATCCGGCGGCTCGACACCCAGAAGACGATCGAGGGCCAGAAGCGGCAGGGCTTCATGGACGTCGCGGAGGACACCGAACGCTCCTCCGCACCGTTCGTCGGGCCGATCGAGTTCCCCACCACCAAGGACTGGTCGGACCTCACGAAGAACCGCACGCGGCTCCAGGCAGAGGGCCGTTCGCGGGCCACGCCCGCGGAGCTGCAGATCCAGAAGCGGATGAGCGTGAAGGTGAAGGCGTCGCACCGCGACCAGCCCCTCTCGGCCGTCCTCGACGCGCTCGCCAAGCAGGCGGATGTGCCGATCCACCTCGACATGGTCGGGCTCGAGCAGGAGGCGGTCCGCAGCGACACGCCGGTGACGATCTCGCTCGACCAGCCGATCTCGCTGAAAAGCGCCCTCAAGCTGCTCCTCGAACCGCTCCACCTCGATTACGTGATCAAGGACGAGGTGCTCAAGGTGACGAGCCCGAGGCTCGTGAAGGGGGAGGTGTACAGCGTCTCGTATCCCGTGGCCGACCTCGTGATCCCGATTCCGAATTTCTCGTCCGACGGCCTAGGCATCACCGGCGCCCTCCGCGACGGCTACTCCCGGCTCGGCCCGCGAAACGGCGTCTCCGTCCAGTACGGCCCGCCTCCGGTCGGCATCAACGGCGTGAGTCGCGCGGGGGGTGACGCCGCCGTCGACCCGGCGTCGCTGGCCCAATTCCAGGGCGGAGGAAACGGCCCGGCATCGGGCTCGAGCCCGTCGATCCCGTTCGGCCCGCCCACGGGCGGCGGCAGCCAGGCCGACTTCCAGTCGCTGATCGACCTCATCCAGAACACCGTTTCCCCGCAGACGTGGAACACCGTCGGCGGCCAGGGCGCCATCCAGCCGTTCGCCACGAACCTCAGCATCGTCGTGAGCCAGACGCAGGAAGTGCACGAGGAGATCGCCGACCTGCTCGAGCAGCTGCGCCGGCTCCAGGACCTGCAGGTGACCATCGAGGTGCGGTTCATCCGCCTGAACGACACCTTCTTCGAGCGGATCGGCGTCGACTTCGACTTCAACATCCAGACCGGAGTCAACTCGCCGCTCAACATGACGGCGGTCCCCACGCAGAGCAATGGTTCGCTCGCGCCGTCGTCGCTGGGCATCCAGGCGGCGCCGGGCATCGGCAGCCAGACGATCGGCCTCGACAGCACCGGCAGTCCCGGCGTGGCGATGGGGGGTGGCGGCATGGGCACCACGGCGGGCGGCGCCACGGCCGGCGGCCTCGGCGGTGCTGGCGGCCGTGGCGGCGTGGGCGGCACGACGGCCGGCGGCACCACCGCCGGCCGCGGCGGCTTGGGTGGCACGACGGCTGGCGGCACGACGGCAGGCCAAAGCTTCTTCTCGATCCCCTTCCGGCAGAACAGCTTCGGCGCGGCCACGGTGCCGTCGTTGCCCGGCCTGCCCGATCCGGGCACGTCGGCCGCCAACTTCGGCTTCGCGATCCTCAGCGACATCGAGGCCTTCTTCCTGATCCAGGCGGCCCAGGGCAACACCCGCTCCAACGTCATGCAGGCGCCCAAGGTGACCCTCTTCAACGGGCAGAACGCCTTCATCTCCGATTCCACCCAGCGGCCGTTCGTGACGAGCGTCGTGCCGGTCGTGGGCGACTTCGCGGCGGCCCAGCAGCCGGTGATCACGGTGCTCTCCGAGGGCACGGCCATCAACGTGCAGGCGGTCGTCTCGAGCGACCGTCGGTTCGTCCGGCTCACGCTCGTGCCGTTCTTCTCGCAGATCGGCAAGGTCGAGCAGTTCCAGTTCGAGGGCACCCGGTCGACGAAGTCGAAGAGCAGCGACGAAAAGACGGGGCTCAGCGGCGATGCCAACGCCGGGGCGCCCCTGCAGGCGGGTGTGGAGACGCAGGCCAAGGCGAACCGCGAGGAGGAGATCTTCTCCCGGGGCACCACGATCCAGCTCCCGGAGTTCATCTTCACGACCGTCACCACGACCGTCAGCGTTCCCGACGGCGGCACGGTGCTGCTCGGCGGCATCAAGCGGCTCCGCGAGGGCCGCAACGAGTTCGGCGTGCCGATCCTCTCGAAGATTCCCTATATCAACCGCCTCTTCAAGAACGTGGGCATGGGCCGCACGACCGACAGCCTGATGCTGATGGTGACGCCGCGGATCATCATCCAGGAAGAGGAGGAGGATAAGTTGCTCGGGAAAGAACGACCGTGAGCCGCAGCCGCGGTTCCGGCATCCCCGCCCACGGCGATCCTGCGACATGCTGCAATTCTTTCTCTTCTCCGGTGCACTGCTGGGCGGGCTCGGCGTGGCGGCAGGCTCCTTCGGCGCCCACGGCCTGAAAGCACTGCTCGACGCCACCGGTCGGGCCGACAACTGGGAAACGGCGGTGCGCTACGGCCTCTTCCACGCCCTGGCCCTGCTCGTGATCGCCGTCGCGGCGGCGCTGCCCCAGCCGGGGCCCGCCGCGCAAGGCCTGCTGAAGGCGGCCGGCTGGTGCTTTCTCGTCGGCACCGCGATCTTCAGCGGTTGTCTGGCGGCATTGGCCCTGTCGGGAGTCAGGATCCTGGGCGCCATCGTGCCGATCGGCGGCCTGCTGCTCCTCGTCGGCTGGGCACTCGTGGCCGCCGCCGCCCTGACGATCAAGACGCCACGCTAGCCTACTGCCCCGAGGCCGCGTCCAGTTCGTCCTGGACGTCGCGCTCCGCCTCGGTGTCTTCGACCTCCGCGTCCATCTCTTCCTCCTGCACGTCCCGCTCGGCTTTTTCGTCTTCCGATTCCTCGGCGGCCGCGCTCGGCTCATCCGCAAACGGGTCGTCGCTCTCCACCTCGGGTTCATCCCCGAACGTTTCGCTCGGCTTTGGCGACGGCTTCGTGGCGGGCTTGGATGGCGAGGCGGGCTTGGCCGCCGGCGGGGGCACTTCCTCGATGCCGGCTGGCGACCGGCCTGTCACGGGCCCGCCGGGAGCGACGAGTTCGGGCCGGATGTCCTCGGGCCGACGGCGCCGGCGCACGTCGCTCGCCGCGTCCTCGATCCCGGAATAGCGTCGGCCAAACGCCTCGCGATCCCGCTGCAACGCCCCCAGGCGAGCCCGCGAGCGAAAGCGTTCGAGCGTCAGCCGATCGGCCCCCTGCACGCGCTCGAGCGACTGCGACACCCGCCTGGTGCCGCCGGAAAGCAGCTCGCGGTCGGCGCCGGTCGTGAAATCGGCCTGTGCCTCGCTCGTGCGACCGAGCCGCAGGGCCGCGAGCCCGCGGAAGTAGTAGACGCGAGGATCTTCCGCGCCGGCCTCGACCGCATTGGTGAGATCGTCGTAGGCCCGGTGGTAGTCACCCGCATGGTAGGAGTGGATGCCGACGCCCATGGCGTCACGCACGGCCAGCGGCTCCTCCCCCGCGAACTCGGCCGCCCACGCGGCTCCGCCGGTCATCACCGACACCAGTGCGATCACGACCTTCCACGGGGCCGCTCTGCGGCCAAGCCGCGCGAACGGCAGCCGGCAGCTCACACCGCGGTACCCGTTCTTCCTCTGGTCACTGCCCATCGGCATTCCTCCCCGAAACTCGGCTCCGCGCGACCGCATACGGTCCGCCGGTGGAAGGGATCGGCTTTCCACCGCCATGCCATCCTGTCAGCGTTCCCCCCCCCGGCACAACCGGTACCATCGGACCGTCACCGGGGCCGCAGGGTCGCGCCATCCCCCGCGATCCAACGGGCCTGGGCATGGCGACGAAACGTCGTTTCATCGAGAAACACGGCCGCCCGTACGAGTTGCATGAGCAGCGGCTGGTCCGGCCAGCCGAAGGCCCCCAGCAGCCGGTCGAACGCCGCCCTCGGGCAGCTTCCCTTGAGGTCGGCCAGAAGCACGCGGCCGTCCTTTTCAAACGCATTGCCGTCCACCTGCCACCAGCGGCCCTCGCGCGGACTTGCCCACACGAAGGAGCCGTCGGGCTCGACATACATCCGCTCCAGTCGGGCCAGCCGCTCGAGCGCCTCGTCGAATCCGATCGCCATCGGCACCGCGAGCTGTTCGCGGGGCACCGACAGCGTCGGCCACGTGCCCCAGGCGTCGGCATGCAACGACGGCGGGCGCGCATCGGTCACCTGCGGGCCCCGGCCGTGCAGGGTGATGTCGAAGGCGTAGAGATCGTCTGCTTCGGCACCCGTCATCGGCGTAGCTCCCCGTCTTGAGGTTCAGTCGGCCGCGACGCTCGCCCGCACCCACTCGGCATAGGCCCGGGCTGCGAAGGTGGTGCGGATCTCGACGACCGACGGTCGCTCTTCGGGATCGATGGTGGGGGGCATGGTCGGCTCCGCGCGGCGGCTTCACGCGGCATCGACGATACCATGTCCGCGGCCGGCCGCGTCCGAGAGCCACACGCCGCGCGTACCCTCGCGGCTGATTCGGTCGTCATCGTCGTCGCCCGCCCCGGCCGCAACGCCCCCGAGCGGCAGCCAGTCGAGGAGCCGGCACGCGCGCCCGGGGCGGACGACCACCGCCGCGGGTGCGGGGGGATCGTCCGCAAAGACAGCCGGAAACGAGCGGGGCCCCAGGCAGACCACCCGCCGATGGTTGGCGGAGGACGGCCGGCCGCTCGCCTCAGGATGACCGAGCACCACGGTCGCCGATTCCGCGGAATCGATCTCCGTGGATGCGGCCGAAGACCAGCCGGACGACTGCCAGTCCCCGCGGTCTTCCGGGGCGTGGTGGAGTTCCAGCCAGCCGGCCACGCGGGCCACCATGTCGACACCATCGCCCCGGCGGGGCGGCAACCGCCGGGCGCTGCGCTGCCAGCGGTCGACGGCCCTGTGCCACGCATCGATCAGGTTCTGCCGGGTGTCACCGCCGAGCGACGAGCGGCGTTCGTGAGCCGCCAGCCAGACCGCGAGCCGCGACGCGGCGGCGGTGGGGCACCCGCCGGCCAGGTGGCGCACCAAACCCGCAGCCAGCGGTCGAAACCGGGCGTCGTCGTGTAGCGCCGCGCCGAACGCGGCGATCAGGTCGACGGCGAGACTCTCGCCGAGCGTCGGCTGCTGTTCGCCGGTGGTATGGAGCGGATCGAGCGATTCACCATGCTGCACCATCACCTCGCCGTCGGACCAACGGGTGCCGACCGCGGCCGTGGAGGCCGTCCCCAACCGACCGCAGGCCGCCTGCTCGAGCCAGCGATCGCGATCGCCCGAGAGTACCGCCACCCGCACCGGCACGGGCCGCGACGCCGCCATCGGCCGTCCCCGCCGGTCGGCCACCGGCACGGAAATACCATGCCGCATCCAGGCCGCCAACGTCGCCAGGAGACGGCAGCCACGGCGCACCGCTGCCGCCGTCACCCGATCCCGCGCCACCGCGGCCCTGCCGCCGGCGTGCCAGGGCCGGATCTCGCCGGTCCACTCGCGGCTGACGAGCCAGTCGAACGTGTCGCCGGCGAGCACGACGTCGATCGACTCGACGGGTCGATACCGGCCATCATGGCCAAAGCCACAGCGGAGGCTCGATCGGCGCACCTCGTCACGAAACCGCGCGACGAGTCGCCGCGGCGGCGGCGCCGAGAGCGTGCCGTCCGACACCCACCAATTCGACGTCACCACGAGCATGGCTGGCTTCCTGCCGACGGCTCCCACCGCGCCGCATGCGCGGCGAAAAACCCCGCACCGGCATGTCTCATCGGCGCGCCGAAACCCGCGGTGTGACCAGCCACCCCCGTGCATGCCCGGGCCGCCCCCGGCCTCCACGACCCTGCCGGTTACGAAACCCCTGCGGCCTCCGCAGCCGGCGTGCCGCCGAAGTCGGTGCGTCTACGGCGCGAGGAACGTCGTCTGGCAGCTCGAATCGAGCGATCCGTCGAGTTCGGCCCCCGTCAGGATCGCGGTGGCTTTCGCGGTGCCGCTGCCCGGAATCCGATAGGCCAACTCGACGGTCGCCTGCCCGCCGGGCGGAATGCCGGCGATCGAATCGAACGACACGTTCGAGCCGTCGATCCGCACGCGGGAGGGGCTCGGATCGCCCACGAGCGTCGCCCGCTCCGGCAGCACGACGGTGAGGTCGAGACGGCCCGTCGATGCCGTGCCGTTGTTGACGACCGTGCAGATGAGCGTGGTGGGATTCCCGATGAGCACGGGATCGTCGCAATCGGCCAACGTGAGCCTCAGGCCGGCCTCGCGGGGCGTGCGGGGCCGTGGCGTGTTCGACCGGATCAGCACGCACGATTCGTCCGCCACCATCACCCCGCCCACGCTGCCGCTCAGCACGCCGCGCACGCAGGACCGGGCCGACGACGCCCCCGCGGGCTGGGCCCGCAGGTTGATCTGTCGCCGCAATTGGCCGCCCGGTTCGATCGAGGGCAGGCTCCACGAGACCCGCGACGATGCGAGCTTGTAGCCTTCGGACGCCTCCAGCGGCGTGAAGGCGTCGTCCCAGCCGAATTCGAGCGTGGTCGCCCCCGAGGGCACGTTGCCGGTGTTTCTGACGGTGGCCACGAACTCCGAGACGGCGCCGGGCAGCGTCTCTGCGGGCCCGACCATGTCGAGTTCGAGCGATGGCGTCGCCGGCAGGGCGGTGGATGCCGGCAGGCTGTTGGTCGCCGCCGGAATGGGCGGCGCTGCTGTCGGCAGCGGCGTCGTGACGGCCGGCGGCGGAGCCGCCGCTGCGAACGGCGCGGCAGCCAAAGGCGCCGTGGCGAGAGGTGCAGCGGCGAGAGGTGCGGCCTCCAGCGGCGCCGCAGGCACTGCGGGCGGCGGGGCGGCAACGGCCGGCGCGGTCGGGTAGGTGGTGGCCGGGTAGGCCGTGGCCGGCGGCGCGAGGGCGGCGGGCGCCGACGTGGCGAGCGGCGCGGCGGCCACTTCCACGCACGAT
>JBJTSM010000070.1:0-2744 GCA_046076685.1 Planctomycetia bacterium
ACGAGCAGCCCCGCGGCAGCCGCCATCGCGGCGGCCCCGATCCACCGCCGCGCCCGGCCGATGCCGATGCGCCGGGCGAGCGGCGGCGCGAGCCAGCCGGCTACGAGCGAGCCGAAGCCGCCCAAAAAGAGCGGCAGGCCGGCGAGCGCGGCGCTGGCCTTCAGGTCGAACTTCCAGACCTCGAGCAGGTACGTTGGAAACCAGGTGACGAAGAAATACCAGGCGTAGCTCATCGCGGCATACTGGCCGCAGAGGCACCACACGGTTCGGGAGGTGAGCATCCGTCGCCAGGGCACGTGCAGGTGGTCGCCCCCGGGGGGCGGCGGCGGAGGCAGGAGCGCGGCCTCGGCGGCATTGACGCCCGGGTGCGTTCGCGGGTCGTCGCGATACCACCAGGCGAAGACGGCCGCCCACGCCACGCCCAAGAGCCCGAACACGAGAAATGCCTGCCGCCAGGTCATCGCCGTGAGACAGGCATAGACCAGGAGCGGCGTGATCGCGCCCCCCCAGCGGGCGCTCATCCACATGATCCCCTGCGCCCGCGACCGCTCCGCGACCGGCAGCCAGCGGTTGAAGGCCTTCGTGAGGTTGGGGAAGCAGCCCGCCTCGCCTGCGCCGAAGAGAAACCGCGTGAGCATGAGAGACACGAGGTTCCAGGCCCAGCCGGTGGCCGCCGTGAAGAAGCTCCACCAGAGCACGATCCGCAGAAGCACCTTGCGGGGCCCGATCCAGTCGCCGAGGTAGCCGCCGGGGATCTCGAAGAGGGCGTAGGCGAGCGTGAACGCGGAGAAGACCCAGCTCATCTGCTCCTTCGTGAGCGCGAGATCCTTCATCACGAGCGGCGCGGCCTGCGAGATGGCCACGCGGTCGATGTATTGCAGCACCGCGAGCGTGACGGCGAACACCACCACGATCCCGCGCGTGCCCGTCGGTCGCATGGTTTCGCCCGATTCCTGCGTCATGGAAATGTTCCCTTTCCAGAAGTGACGCGGGCAGTATCGCGTCACGGCCTGCCGGCCGCAAACTGCCGCACGAACGCGGTCTTAAACGGATTCTCCGCCGGACCGTCGCGATCCTCGTTGACGAGATCGGGCTGCACGCTCCTCCACCAATCGGCGTAGGCCGCCGCGAGCCGCCGCACGATCTCCGGATGGTCTTGGGCGACGTTCCGTGATTCGCCCGGGTCGGCCGTGAGGTCGTGGAGTTCCCAGGCCGACGGGTCGTTCGTCACGTTGACCAGGCTCCACCGGCCCTCGCGGATCCGACACTTCTCGAGCGCCGCCTCCGCCGCGCGGCCCCGCTCCCAGCGGCCCACGTGCGTGACGAGCAGGCGATCGGGCCACGGCGCACTCCCATCCCGCAGGAGCGGCACGAGGCTCCTGCCCTCGACCTTCGCCGCCACCTCCTGAGGCACCGGAGTGTCGGTCAGTTCACAGAGCGTCGGCAGCACGTCGATGTGCGCCGTGACCGCCGGCACGTCCACGCCCGCGGGCAGCGTGCCCGGCCACCGCCAGAACGAGGGCACCCGTGTGCCGCCCCGCCAGGGCGTGACCTTGCCTCCCCGCATCCCGTCGTTGAAGACGCGGGCGCCGGTCGCGGTGCCGTTGTCGGTGGTGAAGACGACGAGCGTATCCTCGGCGAGCCCCCACGCGTCGAGCTTCGCGAGCAGCCGGCCGATGTTCGTGTCGATGTTTTCGATCATGCCGTAGAACCTCGCGATCTTCGCCCGCTCGTCAGGATCCTTGATTCCCGCCGCCTCGAGCCCTGCGAGGTACGGTTCGTCGGAGCCGACGGGGCAGTCGAGCGGGGCATGCGGCGCGTTGGGAGCGACGTAGCAGAAGAACGGCTCGCCGCGCTTCCGGCAGGCGTCGATCCACTCGAGCGCCGCCGTGAAGAAGACGTCGGTGCAGTAGCCCTGCGTCTTCACGAACGTACCGTCGCTGCGGACGAAGGGGTCGACGTAGGTGTTGCCGGGGGCGTCGCCGCAGCCGCCGCGATAGCTCTGGCCGATGCCACCGCCGCCGTGGATGAACACGCGGTCGAAGCCGCGGCGGCCCGGCTGGTAGGCATCCTCGTCGCCGAGATGCCACTTGCCGAAGATGCCCGTCGCGTAGCCGGAGGATCGCAGCAGTCCGGGCAGCGTTGTGGCGGAGAGCGCGAGCCGCTCCCGCTCGAAGATCGTGTGCGTGACGCCCGAGCGAAACTCGTGGCGGCCCGTGAAGAGCGCCGCCCGCGTGGGGGAGCAGGTGGGGCTCGCGTGAAACTCCGTGAACCGCACGCTCTGGGCATGCAGCCGATCGAGGTGCGGCGTGCGGATCACGGGATTGCCGTGGGCGGCAATGTCGCCATAGCCCTGGTCGTCGGTCATCACGTAGACGATGTTCGGCCGTCGTCCCCGCCGCGCAGCCGGCGGCTGGCCCGCCCCGGTGGCGGGCCTCGGCTGTGCGGGCGCCACCACGCCCCCGGGTGGCCGCACGCCGGCGCCCGTGCGTCCCGTCAGCGCGTCGCCGAGTTCGGCGCGGGCGGCCTCGGCCACCTTTTCCAGTTCGGCCACGATCTCCGGGTGCTCCGCGGCCACGTCGCGTCGCTCGGCCACGTCGCTCCGCAGGTCGTAGAGTTCGCCACCCACCTTGAGCGGCACGGGGCTGCCGCTCCGCCCGTCGCGGCCCCGCTCCTGGCCTGCCATGCTGCTGGCAGCGTGCGGCAGCAGGAGCTTCCAGCGGCCGCGGCGAACCGCCTGCAGC
>JBJTSM010000071.1:0-3593 GCA_046076685.1 Planctomycetia bacterium
GGACGTGGGCACGCGGCACCAGGGGGAAGACCTGGGCACCGCCCTGGCGCAGTCGCTGCGGGAACGGCTCAGCGTGCAGCGGGATGCGCCGCAGCCGGCCACGATCCTCGAATCGAAGGCGTCGCCGATCGCAGCGGCCCCGAGTCGTCGCCGGCTCGGCCGCTCGCTCGACCAGTCCCGCGACGGCCTCCGCAAGGCGGCCTGAACGGACCGGATGATCAGCCGTCGGTCGGCAGGGTGACGGTGACGGTGGTGCCGCGACCCGGTGCGCTCGTGATCGTCGGTTCGCCACGCATCAGGAGGGCTCGTTGGCGGATGCCCTCGAGCCCGAACCGGTCGTCGGGGACGGCTGCCGGATCAAAGCCGACGCCGTCGTCCTGCACGACGATCCGGATAGAATCGTTGCCGTGCCGTTCGAGCCGGATGATCGCCGCGGTGGCGCAGGCATGGCGGCGGATGTTCGACAGCGATTCCTGCACGATGCGGAAGATCGTCGTTTCGATGTCGGCCGCGAGCCGGCGCGGTGGAAGGCTGTGGGTGAACTCGACCCGCGGCACGTCGGCGCGGGCGTCGACCGCGAGCGATTCCACCGCCTCCACGATCCCCAATTCATCGAGGGCCGGTGGTCGCAGCCCGCCGATCAGCCGCCGGGCCTCGTCGGCCGCCGCCCGCAGGAGCTTCAGCCCCTGCTGGAGTTCGCGGTTTTCGGCCAGGCCGGCCCCGGCATGTTCGCAGGCTTCCAGGTGCATCATCGCCCCGGCCAGGTATTGGGCGAGTCCGTCGTGGATCTCGTAGGAGACGAGCTGCCGTTCCCGCTCCTGGATCTTGAGCAGCCGTTGCAGCAGGTTCCGCTCGTGCTGCAGCGTTTTTTCCGACGTCTTCAGCGGCAGGATGTTTTCGCAGCAGACGAGGACGGCGGCGGTCTGTCCGCCGACGAGCACCGGACCGAGTCGTACCGAGAAGTAGTCGAGCCCGCCATCGGGACGTTTCACGGTCGTCTCGAGCTGCTGCTCCCGGCCATCGGTAAAAACCTCCTCGAGCTTCCGGAACAGGTGCGGCGTCGACTCAGGCATCGTGAAGTCGAGCATGCTGTGGCCGATCACCTGATCGGGCGACCAGCCACTGTCGACGCGGTTGCAGAAACGGATCGCTCCGGTGCGGTCGACCACCGCGATGTAGTCGGCCGATACGCGGCAGACCGCCTGCCAGAGGGCGTCGGTGTCGATCCGCGACACGTCGACGGCGTCGGCCTTGGGCTGTTTCCGGTGAGGCATGTGCAGGTTTCCCCCGATGGCTCCTTGGTCGGCGGTCAGCGTTTCGGACGGGGAATGCGGCCGGTGAAGGCCCCGCCCTTCGCGGCCCGGCCCCGGGCCCCACGCCTGCCGCCAGCCTTGCCGGAGCCCGGTTTGCCATCCCGCAGCCCGGCGATCTGGTCGCGGAGCCGTGCGGCCCGCTCGAAATCGAGTTCGGCCGCCGCCTGCATCATCTCCGCCTCGAGCTGCTCGAGCAACTCGGCGGCGCGGCGCCGGGAATCGTCCCCCTGCCCCACGGCCTCGAACGCCAGCGCCCGCGAGGCCTTCTCGGACTCGATGCCGGCCCGGATCTCCTTGCGGACCGTGGCGGGTGTGATGCCGTGGGCGGCGTTGTAGGCCTCCTGCAGGGCGCGGCGGCGGACGGTTTCATCGACCGCCTGCCGCATCGATTCGGTCACCGTGTCGGCGTAGAGGATCACCCGCGCGTCGACGTTGCGGGCCGACCGCCCGATCGTCTGCATGAGCGACGTCTCGTTTCGCAGGAACCCCTCCTTGTCGGCGTCAAGGATGGCGACGAGCGCCACCTCGGGCAGGTCGAGCCCCTCGCGGAGCAGGTTCACGCCGACGAGCACGTCGAAGCCCCCCTCCCGCAGCGACTGGAGCAGCTCGACTCGCTCGAAGGCGTCGAGTTCGCTGTGCAGCCAACGGCACCGCACCTTGCGGTCCTGGAAATAGGCCGACAGGTCCTCGGCGAGCTTCTTGGTGAGCGCGGTCACGAGCACGCGATTCCCCGCCGCCACGGTCTTCTCGATCTCGCCGAGGAGGTGCGTCACCTGCTGCTTCGCCGACACGATCTCGATCACCGGGTCGAGCAGGCCGGTGGGCCTGATCACCTGCTCCACGACCTCGCCCCCGGTACGGTCGAGTTCCCAGGGGCCCGGCGTGGCCGAGACGTAGATGGTCTGGTCGAGCCGCTTCTCCCACTCCTCGAACATCAGCGGCCGGTTGTCGAGGGCGCAGGGGAGGCGGAAGCCGTGCTCCACGAGTGTCGTCTTGCGGCTCCGATCGCCCGCGTACATGCCGCGGACCTGCGGCACGGTGACGTGGGATTCGTCGACGAAAAACAGGAACTCCTTCGGGAAGTAGCTGAAGAGCGTCTAGGGCGTGCTGCCCGGTGCCCGGCCGCTCAGGGGACGCGAGTAGTTTTCGATGCCGGGGCAGAAGCCCGCCTCGAGCAGCATCTCGATGTCGAACCGCGTCCGCGCGGAGAGCCGCTGCGCCTCGAGCAGCTTCCCCTGCGAGGTGAGCTCCTCCAGCCGCTGCTCCAGCTCCCGCTTGATCTCCCCGACCGCCGCGCGGATCCGGTCCTCCGGCATCACGAAGTGGCGGGCCGGGTAGAAGTAGGTCTCGTCCTTCTTCGCCGCCACCTCGCCGCTGGTGGGGTGCGTGACCGCGATCGACTCGATCGTGTCCCCCCAGAATTCCACGCGGGTGGCCAGCTCGTCGTAGGGGGGCCAGATGTCGATCGTGTCGCCCCGCACCCGGAACTTGCCGCGTTCCAGCGCGATGTCGCTGCGTTCGTACTGGATCGACACCAGCTTCTCGAGCAGTCCGTCGCGGGTGAGGGTCATGCCGCCGGCGAGCCGCACCACCATCGCCCGGTAGTCGTCGGGCGAGCCGAGGCCGTAGATGCACGACACGCTGGCCACCACGATCACGTCCCGCCGGCTCACCAGGGCACTCGTCGCCGCGAGCCGGAGCCGGTCGATCTCCTTGTTGATCGCGGCATCCTTCTCGATGAAGATGTCGCGCTGCGGGATATAGGCTTCGGGCTGGTAGTAGTCGTAGTAGCTGACGAAGTAATGAACCGCGTTGTGCGGGAAGAAGTCGCGGAACTCGGCGTACAGCTGGGTGGCGAGCGTTTTGTTGTGCGAGAGCACGAGCGTCGGCCGGCCGACGCTCGCGATCACGTTGGCCATCGTGAAGGTCTTGCCCGAGCCTGTCACGCCCATCAGCACCTGCGACTTCCGCCCCTCCTCGATGCCGCGGACGAGCGCGTCGATCGCCGCCGGCTGGTCGCCGGCCGGCTGGTAAGGGGCGACGAGTTCGAACACGCCGGGATGTCTGTTCATCGTGGCAGGGAGGCTGGACCGGGTTCAGGCGTGGGTTCCGGGGCCGGGCTCGGCCGTCCGATGGGCGCTCGGATGGGCCGCAGGTGCGGTCGCATCGCCGCGAGCGTGGCGGGCCCGATGCCGGGCACGTCCAAGAGGTCGTCGAGCGTGGCGAAGGGGCCGTGCGCGCGGCGGTGATCGACGATCCTGCGGGCGGTGGCTGGGCCGA
>JBJTSM010000072.1:0-4371 GCA_046076685.1 Planctomycetia bacterium
TTCGCGGAGGAGTTCGAGAAGCGGTTCGCGGCGCGGGTGGGCACGCGGTGCGCGAGCCTCGTGAACTCCGGGTCGAGCGCCAATCTCGTCGCGCTGACGGCGCTCACGTCGCACAAGCTCCTCGCCGAGCAGCTCAAGCCCGGCGACGAGGTGATCACGGTGGCCGCGGGCTTTCCCACGACCGTCAACCCGATCCTGCAGAACAACCTCGTGCCGGTGTTCGTCGACGTGGCGCATCCCGAAAAGCACGCGACCTACAACATCGACATCGATCGCCTCGAGGCGGCCCGCAGCGGGAGCACCCGCGCGGTGATGCTCGCCCACACGCTCGGCAATCCCTTCGACTGTGCGGCCGTCGCCGACTTCTGCCGGCGGCACGACCTCTGGCTCGTGGAAGACTGCTGCGACGCGCTCGGCGCCGAGTTTGCCGGCAGGCACGTGGGCCAGTTCGGGGATCTCGCGACCTGCAGCTTCTATCCCGCCCACCACATGACGATGGGGGAGGGGGGCATCGTGTTCACCGATTCGCCGAAGCTCGAAAAGCTCGTGGAGAGCTTCCGCGACTGGGGCCGCGACTGCTGGTGCGAGCCGGGCCACGACGACACCTGCGGCAAGCGGTTCGACTGGCAGCTCGGCGACCTGCCGCACGGCTACGACCACAAATACATCTACTCCCACATCGGCTACAACCTGAAGCTCACCGACATGCAGGCGGCGGTGGGGGTGGCGCAGCTCGACAAGCTCGATTGCTTCATCACCGCCCGGCGGAAAAACTACGCCCGGCTGCGGGCCGGCCTCGAGCCCTTCGCCGACGTCTTCGTGCTGCCCGAGCCGACGCCCGGCTCGAACCCGAGCTGGTTCGGGTTTCCGCTGTCGGTGCGGCCCACGGCCAGGTTCACGCGGCGCGACCTCGTGCGGCATCTCGACGAGCAGAAGATCGGTACCCGGCAGCTGTTCGGCGGCAACCTGCTGCGGCAGCCGGCCTACCACGGGAAGCCGCAGCGGGTGGCGGGCGACCTGCCCGGCGCCGACTACATCATGCGGCACACGCTCTGGCTGGGCGTCTACCCGGGGCTCTCCGACGCCCACATCGACCATGTCGTCGCCACGATCGCACGGTTCGTGGCCAACTGATCCGGTCTCATCCAGCCATGACCTTCACCAGCCCCTGCGTTCGCGGGTGAGGCTTCGAGACCACGATTTGAACGTCGCACCCCAACGCATTCAAAAATCGAAACAGCCGATCGCTGGAGAACCCATCGAGTCTTCCGGCAAGCAATGCAGAGACCTTGGGCTGGGTGATACCCAAGACCTTTCCGGCCTCCGCCTGCGTAAGCCGCCGTCGGTGGACGATCTGGTAAATCCTTGCTGCCAGCTCTGCCTTTGCGAGATATTGGCTCGGGTTGGGAACGTTGACATCCGCAAACACGTTTCCAGTGCTGCGCTGAACATGATCGCGTGGCATGTCACTTGCTTTCGTAAAGTTCCTCGTAAGCACGCTCGGCAACGGCCAGCCTGCTACGGATCAGATCGATTTCCTTCCTGGGCGTCGCAGCCCCGTGCTTCGATTTCTTCTGGAACGCATGGAGCACGAACACTGCCTTGGCGAATACGACCGTATAAACAACGCGATAGGTGTCTCCTCGATGCGGTGCCGTGATCTGCAAAACGCCAGTCCCACCGAAGCCTTTAAGAGCCTTTACATTCGGGCCGGTCATGCCGAGCTGCGCCAGGTAGAGCGCATAGCCGCACTCTCGCCGCACCGGCCCTGGGAAGCGACCCAGCGCTTCCCTCGATGGGCCGATCCACGCGAGCGGCTTCGGGATCATCGGCCGGACGTGCCATTCCGACACGGAATTATTCCTTTTCTGGGATGCGGAGTCAATCGCCGGCAAATCACAAGTAGAAAGTATACTTCCGTACAGTTTTTCGTCAAAGCTGCGGCGTATTTGGCCAGCGGACCGTTTCAACCGCCGCGACCGCTCGCGTAACTGCTGTTCCAGGTAAACTCCACACCGTGCCTCAGCAAACGGCTCCTTCCCTGCCGCAGTGCGACCGCGACACGAACTTGGCCGGAAAGTGAGCGCGGGTTCGTGACCAACGTCCGCCGCGTGGTGTTACTCCGGGGGTTCGATGGATCAGATCATTGCCGCCGATGTCGATGCCCTGCTCGACCGCACGCCTTCGCTCTGGGAGCCGCTGCGGGGTGCGAGCGTTTTCATCAGCGGCGGCACGGGGTTCTTCGGCACCTGGCTTCTGGAAACGCTCCTCGCCGCCGACCGCCGCTTTTCGCTCGACTGCCGGGCGACCGTGCTCACCCGCGATCCGGCCCGCTTTGCCACGAAGGCTCCGCGTCTGGCGGCCGATCCCGCGGTGTCGTTGCTCGCCGGCGACGTGCGGGATTTTCCGTCTCCCGCCGGGCCCATCACGCATGTGATCCATGCCGCCACGGAGGCGAGCGCCACGCTCAACGCCGACGAGCCCCGGGAGATGTTCGACGTCTGCGTGGAGGGCACCAAACGCATGCTGGCACTCGGCCGGGAGAAGCGTGCCCGGCGGTTTCTCTTCACGAGTTCCGGCGCGGTCTACGGCCGGCAGCCGCCGGAGCTGTCGCACGTGCCCGAGGATTGTGCGGGCGGCCCCGATCCGCTCGACCCGCGCAATGCCTACGCGGAGGGCAAACGCGCGGCGGAGTTGTTGTGCGCGCTTGCGGCCCGGCCGGCCGCATCGGGCGGCGACGGCCTGCCCGTGTCGATCGCGAGATGCTTCGCCTTCGTGGGTCCGCATCTGCCGCTCGACGTGCACTTCGCGATCGGGAATTTCGTGCGGGATGTGCTTGCCGGCGGGCCGATCCGGATCGGCGGGGATGGCACGCCCTACCGCAGCTATCTCTACGCGGCCGATCTGGCGGAGTGGCTCTTCACCATCCTGCTCCGCGGCGAGGCCGGCCGGGCGTACAACGTGGGCAGCGAGGAGGCGGTGTCGATTCGGGAGTTGGCCGACCGCGTGGCCGACGTCGCAGCCACGGTCTGGCCCGAGCGGGGCCGGCCGGAGATCGTGATGGCGAAACAGCCGGTGCCGGGGAAGCCGGCTGAGCGATACGTGCCCGATTGCCGGCGGGCACGGCTCGAACTCGGCCTCGCTCCTGCCACGTCGCTCGACGAGGCGATCCGCCGCACGGCCGTTTGGGCGACCGAAGTACGACCTTCAGGCCACCTTTCGTAGCCGTTCGTACGCTTGCGGGCTCGATTGGATTCCATTAGTTTGTTTCTGGCGTGCTATCATTTTGATGGAGGATAGGGTTCCGATCCCGGTGGCGTGTTCTCGCCGCCGGTGAACGCGAGGCGATCGACCAATGATCAAGACACAGATTCAAATCCCAGAAGAGCTTTACCAGCGGGTGAAGCGCTTGGCCGAGGCTCAGGAGTGGTCGTTGGCGGAGACGCTGCGGCGGGCTGCCGAATTGTTTCTTGCGGTAAGGCCCACGCCCCCGCCGAGCAGTCGCAAGGCATGGCGACTCGAGCCTCCCGCCAACACGCAACTGCGGGGCGATCCGTTCGCGGATCCCGACTGGCGAACGCGGCTGAATCTGGGTGCCGGGGCATCGGCGCTCTTGCCGACCCGAAGGCGGTGATGCGCCGATGATGGCATGCGACACGAATATCCTGTTTCCCGCGATCGAAGCATCGCATCGCGACCATGCGGCGGCCCGAAGCTGGCTCGAGTCCCAGGCCGACAACGAACGCTTCGCTCTTTGTGAGTTGGTGCTCGTCGAAACGTACACGCTGCTCAGAAATCCCCTCGTCTGCTCCAAGCCCCTGTCGGCGGCGGCTGCGGTACGAAAGATCGAAAACCTCAGAAGCAATCCGTCGTGGCTGGTCCTCGACTATCCAGGACCGGGGCTCATGGAAAAGATCTGGCGGGCCGCCGGCGAAGACGAGTCCCCGCGTCGCATCTACGACGTCAGGCTCGCCATGACGCTGCTCCATTACGGCGTGACCCATTTCGCGACGGCGAACATCAAGGACTTCCGTGATGTGGGGTTTGACAAGGTCTGGAATCCTTTGGTCTGACGAGCCGCATGGAAGCGATCATGGCCGAAGCGTCTTCACTTCAAGGGGCGATATCGCGCGAAGGCGGCAGGTCGCCGACGATGGATGGCCGGCTCTGGTTTTGGGCGGGGCTTGGATTCGTGGCGGTGGCGATCGCCCTGCTCGAGCTGCTCGACCTCTATTTCTTCTGCCAGGACGACGCGCTGGCCTTGGAGCTCCCCTGTGTGCTGCTCGCCTGCCGCGGGATCTGGCAGGGGCTGGTGCCGGAATACAACCCCTACATCTTCCTCGGCTCGCCGACGCCGATGATCGGCGGCAC
>JBJTSM010000073.1:0-2952 GCA_046076685.1 Planctomycetia bacterium
CCGGCGGTGCCGCTCAAGGACCACGAACGCCGTCACGTCGTCGCCAGCCTGCTCGCGACGCCCGGGGAAGGCACGCCCGCCGCATCGTCGGGCGGCGCCGTGGCGGCCGCTCCGTTTGCCGCCGATCCGGCGCGTGTCGAGGAGGGCAGGGCGGCCTTCGCCGCCGTGGGCTGCGCGAACTGCCACGCGATCAAGGGCTCCGACGGCAAGGTGATCGAGCCGGGTTCGAGGCCAATGCCACTGGAACAGCTGGCCGCGGTCGATGCCGGCTGCCTGGCCACGGCCCCGCGGCGCGGGGCTCCGCACTATTTCGCCGACGAGCCCCAACGGGCGGCCGTCACCGCGGCGATCCGCTGGCTTGCCTCACCGGCAGCCGCGAGCGAGCCTCCCCGCGAACGCAGCATCGACCGCATGCTGACGGCCCTCAACTGCTACGCCTGCCACCAGCGCGACGGCCGCGGAGGCACCGTGCCGGCCGTCGTCGTCATGGACGACGATGACGAACCGATCCTGAAAGACGCCGCCCGCGACGCGCTCTTCGCGAGCAGCGTGCAGGAGCTGGGCGACGAGGGACGCCTGCCGCCGACGCTCACGAGCGTGGGCGACAAGCTCTCGGCTGGGTTTCTCCGCGAGGTGCTCATCTAATGGGGCAGGGACCGCGGGGCCTACATGCCCACGCTCATGCCCAAGTGGCATGCGCCGGTCGTCGAGCCGCTGGCCAGTTGGCTCGCCGAGGATGCCACCACCACCGTGCCGGCGCCCGCGCTCTCGGGCCATCCCGAGGCGGAGATCCTAGAGGAGGCCCGCGGCCTGGTCGGCTCGAAGTCGCTCGGCTGCATCAAGTGTCATGCGTTCGGCGGCGACAAGGGGCAGAGCCTCGGTCTGATCGACATGACGCGGATGCCCAAACGCCTGCGGCACGACTGGTTTCTCGCATACGTCGCCAATCCGCAGCAGTTCCGGCCGGGCACCCGCATGCCGGCAAGCTGGCCGGAAGGAATAACCTTCTACCCGGACATTCTCGACGGCACGCCGGCGGGTCAGATCGAGGCCGTCTGGAGGTATCTCGCGGGCACGAAGCCGCGGCCGCCGCTCGGGGCGAGTGCCCGCCCGATCGAACTGGTGCCGACCGATCGCCCCATTATCTACCGCAACTTCATCGATGGGGCGGGCCCGCGGGCGATCGCCGTGGGCTATCCCGAGAAGGTGAACGTCGCCTGGGATGCCGAGCGGATGCGGCTGGCCCTCGTGTGGCGCGGTGCCTTCATCGATGCCGGACGACACTGGAACGGCCGCGGGCAGGGCTTTGAGCCGCCACTGGGCGACTCACCTGTTTCGCCCGACTCAGCCTCGGCCATCGCCGTGCTCGAAAGCCCGGAGTCGCGCTGGCCGCTTTTGCATGCCGGGCTGTCCGCCGACGGGCGGCGGGGAGTCGCGCGGTTTCATGGTTACTCGCTCGATGCGGTCGGCCGGCCCACGTTTGCCTGGTCGGCCGACGGCATCCGGATCAGCGAGAAGATCGACCCGGTCGTCGCAGACGGCCAGGCCGCCGTCGTCCGCCGCACGATCCGGCTGACCGGCCGCCCGACCGCCGGAGAGGCCTGGTTGCGCCCGGTGCTGGCGAAGCAGGTCGAGGAAGCGCCCGACGGCTGGCTGCGGATCGACGGCAGCTGGCGGCTGCGGGTGCGCGGTGCCGGCGTGGGGCCGGCGACGCGTCGGACCGTCGACGGCAAGACGGAGATTCGCCACGCGATCGTGTGGACCACCACCGGCGATGCCGAAGTCGTGGAGGAATACTCATGGTGAAGTCGGTGGCCATGATCAGTGCGACACGCGCGGCGTGCTGCCTCGCGATCGTGTGGGCCGGCATGGCCGGCATCCACGGCATGGCCGCAGCGGCCGAACCGCCCGCGAAGCCGGCGACACAGCCAAAAGAGAAGGATTTTTATTCCGTCGACCCGGTCGAGATTCCGCCCGAGGCATTCCTCGAGGTGGGGGCGCTCGAGTGGCTTCCCGACGGCCGCCTCGCCGTGGCCACCCGGCGCGGCGAGATCTGGATCGCGAGCGACCCGGCCTCTGGCAAACCGCGCTGGAAACGGTTCGCCCACGGATTGCACGAGGTGCTCGGGCTCGCCTGGCGGGACGGCTGGCTCTACGTGACCCAGCGGCCGGAGGTGAGCCGGCTGCGCGACACGACCGGCGACGGCGTCGCCGACGACCATGAAACCTTCTGCGCCGACTGGGGCCTGTCGGGCGACTACCACGAGTATGCGTTCGGTTCGAAGTTCGACCGGGAGGGCAACCTCTGGATCGTGCTCTGCCTGACCGGCAGTTTCACAAGCGAGGTTCCGTTCCGGGGCTGGGCCGTCCGCATCACGCCCGACGGCCGCATGATCCCCACGACCTCGGGCGTGCGGTCGCCCGGCGGCATCGGCTTCGACTCCGACGGCAACGTTCTCTACGCGGAGAACCAAGGGCCGTGGAACGGCGCCTGTTCGCTCAAGCATCTCGTCCCCGGCGATTTCGTCGGCCACCCCGGCGGTTTCCGCTGGTATGACCTGGCGCCCGATCTCGAGAAGCCCGCGGAGCCGACGAGCGGCAGCCGCTGGGCCACGGAGGTGCGGCGGATTCCACGACTGCGGCCCCCCGCCGTGATGCTTCCCTACGACCTCATGGGCAAGAGCGCCGGCGGCGTGGCCTGCGATGCGACGGGCGGGAAGTTCGGCCCCTTCGCCGGGCAGGTGTTCGTGAGCGACCAGTCGCATTCGATCGTGATGCGCTGCTTCCTCGAGACGATCGGCGGCGTGCTGCAGGGATGCTGCTTCCGGTTTCGCGAAGGCTTTCGCTCTGGATCGCTGGCGCTGCAGTTCGCCACCGATGGATCGCTCTACGTCGGCGGCACGAATCGCGGCTGGGGTTCACGTGGGGCCGGCGACTTCGCGCTCGAACGGG
>JBJTSM010000074.1:0-2762 GCA_046076685.1 Planctomycetia bacterium
CCGGGGGAGATGCAGCAGATCGGCGGGGAAAGATGGGCTGGGTTTGCCGGCCGTCATGCGTCCGCAGACACGGCCTGGACGACCGTTGCAGAGGCCTCCGGCAGCAGGAGCGACACCCGCGTGCCCCGGCCCGGTCGTGAGTCGAGCAGCACCCTGCCGCCGTTCAATTCCACGAGCCTCCACGCCTTCGAAAGCCCGAGCCCCGCGCCCCGTCCCGCCTCGCGACCGCTGAAAAACGGATCGAATGCCCGCCGGGCGGCGTCGACCGACATGCCGCGGCCGTCGTCGACGACGTTGATCTCGCACCAGCCGCCGTCGTCAGGGGACCGGCGGATCGCCTCGAGCACGACGCGGCCGCCGAGAGCGACCGCTTCGATCGCATTGATGACCACGACTCTCACCGCCTCCTCGATCTGCACGCGATCGACGTGCACGCTTACGGGCGACGGCAGCGGACTGTATTCGAGTCGCACCGTTCGCATGGCCGCCTGCGGGCGGGTCGCCTCGATCACCGCGGTGACGATCGCGCCCACGTCGATCGGCTCGGGCCGTGGCTTCGGCGGCCGCGCGAAGAGCATCAGCCCGCCGATCATGTCGCGGGCCCGAAATGACTGATCGACGATCGTGGAAAGCCGGCGCCGGCGTTCGGGGTCGGATTCCTCGAGCAGGAGCGCCTGGGCACGCGTCGCGATGTTCGCCAGCGGATTGTTGATCTCGTGCCCGGCCCCATAGGCCAGTTCACGCATCGCCTCGAGCCGGGCCTCCGCCACGGCCTGCTGAAACCGCCCCTGCAACTGGGCGAGCTTCAGGGCGGTCTGGACGGCATCGCGGAGGACGGCGGCCTCCGCCACGGGGAATCCGCCCGCCGCCACGGCCGGCCACCGCTCGTCACCGGGCATGACGAGCGCCGCGGCCAACTTCTCGAGGAACCCGTCAAGCAGCCCGCCCTCTTCCTGGGCCGCCGTCGCCAGCCATTCAGCCAGCGCCGGCACGCGGCCGGAAACCAACGACAGTCGCTCGGCGAGCGAGGGCGGAGGCCCGTAGGGCTGGCCTTTGCCGGCGGCCGAGACCAGCACCGCCCCCGCCACGGTGAGGCAATCCGGGCGGCTGAGCGCCGAGACGACCGGTGGCTCCGCACCGGCGTCGAGCACGAGCCACGCGGCCGCGTGATGCTCGGCACCGGGCTCAGAGCGGGTCGCCAAAGGGGCGTCCTCCGAAAACAGGCCTACTGGAAACAGGACGGCAGCGCCGGAACCGAGCCGACGCTGCCGCCATGAAAAAGGACTGGAGCTTGAGGATCTGGAACCGGGAATCGACGGCTCAAGAACCGGCGGCCACCGACTCGATGTCGAGCAGGCTGCAGATCCGGTCGACGAGCACTTCGGCCTCGAACGGCTTCTGCAGGAACTCGTTCGCTCCGGAGGCCTTCAGATCCTCGATCTTGTCGGGCTCGCACATGCCGGAGATGCAGATGATCCGCACCTCGTCCATGGTGGAGTCGCTGCGGACACGCTGGCAGACTTCCTTGCCGTTGATATCCGGCAGCATGACGTCGAGCACGATCAGATCCGGACGGTAATCCTTGACCATCATGCCGGCGTCGAAGCCGTTGTTGACGCTCCGCGTCTCGAAGCGGCCATCCCGCTCGAGCACGTCGGTGATCAGCTCAACGAGATCCTGATCGTCGTCGACGACCAGGATCTTCCGCCGGCCGCTCTCCAGGGCATCGGTCGGGATGCCGTTGTCGCGCATGAAGAGAAACAGCTGATCACGGGGAATCCGCCGGAACCGGCTGCCCGGAACGCGGAATCCCTTCAGCTGTCCGGAGTCGAAGCAGCGAATGATCGTCTGCTGACTCACCTTGCAAATCTTGGCGGCCTCGCCAGTCGTGTACACAGTCTTCTGCATCTGCTTTACCACCCTCTCCCTAGCCGTGGTGCAGCTAGTCAATACGGAGCTGAGAAGCTTCACTCTTCCCGAGAGTCAGCCCTGAGCCCCTAGGCTTCCTTGTTGCCGTAACGCCCGCAATCCTTCGCTTTTCACGGTGTCATTCCGAAACCGGCCTGAAATCCAACTGCTCGCCGCAGACCTGCCGGCGGCCATCGATTCCTCGCAACCGGCCACAAACATGAACACCGTGGTGGAAGGCGTGATCCGCGAAAGGCTACGAAAGGGAATCCGTTTCCCTGGCGGCCTCCCGGCTTGCCATCCTTGCCACACCCGCAACTCTAGCGGCATCTTGCGCATTGAGTCAAGGTCGCTCCATTCGACGCAAACGCCTTCTGCGCAAGAACTTTGGCATTGCCCCCCAAGTCACGGAAAATTTCTTCCGGCCGCTTGGCGGGCGTCTCAGCCGGGCACCGCGACTTCCAGCAGTTGAACGGCCGGCCGGCCGTTCAATTGGATGTCGGCGACGCGGCCGTAGAGCGGGCCACCACCGGGAGCACGGCCGGCAGGCCAGAGCAGCCCCGAGAGATGCGGGCCTGGAGTCACTTCCAAGAGGCTCACGTGTCGAACGTCGCGAAGCACGCCGGCCTCGATCAGAATGCGGCCCAGGGGCCGCCGCCCATCGAGGATCGCCTGAATGGTCCCGGCATCGAGACTCGTCAGATCCAGCCGCACGATCCCGTACTGCACGATCCTGCCGGCCTGGTTCTCGAGGAGGATTTCCCGGGCATAAAAAGTCGTGGCCGGCTGATTGCGTGCCCCCGCGCCGCGACTCGCAACGACTCGCAGCCGCACCTGCCCCCCGTGAAATCGCT
>JBJTSM010000075.1:0-2388 GCA_046076685.1 Planctomycetia bacterium
TCCGCATGCCGTGCCGGCACAGCCGCCGGTCGACGCCACGGAAAGGGTCTCGCGGCTGGGGAGGCGGGCTTCGTTCGTGGCGCCGGAACTGATGTTGCCGGGTCGCTTCAGTGATCAACGCACCGACGTCTATGCCCTCGGCTGCATGCTCCATGCGCTCCTGACCGGCACGCCGCCATGCTGGCAGGGAGACGCCCAAAGCACGCTCTCGCAGGCGGCGTTCGTCGGTCCGCCGCCGCTGGGGCCGCCCCAGGTGCCGGTGCCGGTGGCCACGCTCGTTTCTTACCTTGTGGCCCGTGATCCGGCGAACCGCTATCCAAACGCCGCGGAAGCTGCCGATGCGCTTGCAGGCTGCCTGGGCATGCCGCCGGTGTCTGGCGCGCTGCCCGCCGCACAGCAGCCGGTGGCGACCGCCATCGACCCGGCTGGGGCACCATCCGTTCGTACGGGCCAGCCTGTCGTCGCAACCGCCGTGGCCCCCGTCGTGACTCCGCTGGCTACCGTCCTTCCGACGGCGGCGCGAAAACGTGCCGCCCGAATCCGGATGATCGGCTTGGGCGTCGCCGGAGGTGTCGTGGCGCTGGCGCTGGGGATCGCCTTGACGCGAGGCAGGCCCGATCAGGCGGGTTCCGCAGCGCAGCAAAATGACGGACGGCGGTCCCAGGAGACTGCCGAGCCTGTCGAACGGGAGCCGATCAAACGCGAGCGGAAAGACGACGGAGCGAGCCTCGCCTCGAGCCCTGCGGAGCGATCGCCTCCCGGCGGGCCGCAGGCCCCGGGATCGCAGGTGAAGATCGTCGATTCAGACTCACTGCCATGGGCCTCACCCACCGCGGGCAAGCCGCCCACGCTGGCCTACCTGCCGCCCGGATCGCAGTTGGTGCTCCTGGCCCGCCCTGCGGAGGTCATGGCCGATGCGGAAGGTCGGCAGTTCGTGCGGGCGCTCGGGCCCCGCGTCGCCGAAGGCATCGCCCTCCTTGGCCGGCTCTGCGACTGTGGGCTGGAGGGGATCGCGGAGGTCCAGGCCGGCTGGCAGGCCGCAGGCGGAGAATCGGGAAAGGAGGCCGGGGAGGTGCTCTGCGGCTGGGCCGTATGGCTCAAGGAGCCGTCGCCTCTTGCGGATGATGCCGATGCCCGTGAGCGGGCGTGGGGCAGGACAACCCAGAAGGAGTCTGCCGGGGAAACGCTCCATGTCGGTTCGACGGTCTGTTACTGGCTGCCTTCGGCCGCGGCCGGCCGCGTGCTTGTGATGGCTCCGCTTCAGCTTCTCGAGGCGACGGTGAAGGCGACGCTTGATGCGGGACCCGAAGACGGAGACTCGCTCGTGGCCAGCCTGCCGCAGGATCTGCAGACGCTCGTGGGGATGCTTGATCGCTCACGGCACCTGACGCTCTTGGGTTCGCCGCACTACCTGCAGACGGACGGTCGGCCGCTGATGGCCGGGCCGCTGGCCCGGCTCGTCGAGCCGCTGGGGCAGTTTTTTGGCGACGGTGTGAGGGCCGCGGCCCTGTCACTGCATTTTGGCGACACCTTCTATGCCGAGTTGGACACGATCGCCACCCGCGCGGAGCCGCCGAAGCCGCTGGCGGTGCGGCTCGCTCGGCAGACCGAGACGCTGGCGGATGCCGTCGAAGACTATTGCGCTCTGCTCGATCCGCATCCCTACGGCCGAAAGCTGGTCATGAGGCTGCCTGCGATGATTCGCGTGCTGGCGGCGAATGCCCGCAGCGGCGCGGAGGGCAAGGGGGTCGTCGTCAACAGCTACCTGCCCCGTCAGGCGGGCCACAATCTCGTGCTCGCCTCGGAACTGGCGCTCGAGCAGTCGCCGGGGGCCGGCGCCGTGGCCGTGGCCACGGTGAAGCCGCCGGCCGCAGCGGCCGGCGGCCTGCAGAAGAAGATCTCGCTCGTGTTCGCCAAGGACACCCTGGAAAAGTCGATCCAGATGCTGTCGGAGGAGATCGGCATGCCGATGGAGATCCTCGGGGGCGACCTCCAGCTCGAGGGCATCACGAAAAACCAGTCCTTCTCGCTCGACGAGCGGGAGCAGCCGGCGGAGGCGGTGCTGCGGACGATCCTGGCCAAGAGCGATTCCGCGGGCCGGCTGGTCTACGTCGTCCGCAAGCGGGATGGCGTCGAGTCGATCGAGATCACCACGAAGGCCGCCGCCGCCAAACGCGGCGACCCGCTGCCACCCGGCTTGTGAGTCGGCCTGGCTGGCCGCGTCAGTCGACCCCGCCCTGATGAGCAATCCCTTCGTGTCGGCGATCGTCGACATCGTGGGCATCGTGATCTACACGGGCGTCTCGCTCGTGATGCTGGGGTGACGCGGTCCTCTGGTGTCACCGGGATGAGGCAGGCCGGGGTTGCCCGTACCGTCGAGCCGGCGTT
>JBJTSM010000076.1:0-7757 GCA_046076685.1 Planctomycetia bacterium
GCTGATTCTATGAAAAAGCATCTCCTGCCAGCCCGCCACATTCAGCCTTTCAGCCACCGAAGCGGGTTCACACTTGTCGAGCTCCTGGTCGTGATCGCGATCATCGGGACCCTCGTGGGGCTGCTCCTGCCCGCCGTGCAGATGGCCCGCGAGGCCGGCAGGCGGTCGGCGTGCCAGAACAACCTGCGGCAGCTGGGCATCGCGTTGCAGAACTTTGAGACCGCCCGGAAATGCTTCCCGCCCTCCGGGCAAAACGTGACGACGAGTGGCAGCGCCCCCTGGTCGGGGCAGGCGCTGCTCCTGCCGTACGTCGAAGGTGACACGCTCTTCCGAAGGATCGATTTCACGAAGTCGTACTCCGACGAGGCCAATACGAACTCGTCGGCCCAGCCCCCCTACGGCGTCTCCCCGCTGCGGATCGATCTGCTGGTCTGCGCGAGCGACCCCAACATGAAGGTGCGCAACGACGCGGCAGGCGTGCCCCAGCACTACCCGCTCTCGTACGGCCTCTGCACGGGCATCTTCAAAGTCTACGATCCGGCGACGCAGACAGACGGCGGCACCGCCTTCGGCCCTTTCACGAGGCTGCGGCCGAACGCTTTCTCCGATGGCTTGAGCAAGACGCTGGCGATGTCCGAGGTGAAGTCATTCACGCCGCGATCACAGGACATTTCCAGCCTGAGCGAACCGCCCCCTGCCACCGCGGCAGCCGCCGGAGCATTGGTCGATTCCAACACGTTTGCCGAGACAGGGCATACCGAGTGGGTGTGCGGCCGCACGCTCCACACCGGATTCACGACCACGTTTCCGCCGAACACGGTCGTTCCCTACTCGCATTCAAACGGACGCCAGTACGACGTCGACATCAGTTCAAGCCGCGAGGGGCTGAGCACGACCGCGGCCACCTATGCCGCCGTCACCTCTCGTAGCCACCATCAGGGAATCGTCTCCTCGATGATGATGGACGGCAGTGTCCGGACCGTGGCCAACGGCATCGACCGCGACCTGTGGCAACGCCTCTCCACCCGTGCGGGTAACGAAACGATGTCGGGCGATTACTGAGCCGCCACGTTTTTTCCGGCCGCTTCGCTCTGCCCAGCAGGCCGGCGCTGCTGCGCCTGCTGCGTCGCGACAGCCACGAGGCGATGGGCCGCCATCAGTTCGGCCGGCGAGAAGTAGGGCTCGTCGGGATTGCCACCGGCGCGGTCGATCTTCTCGGCCGCCAGCTTTTCCCAGCTGAGTCCGTTGGAAATGTGCCAGGCGGCGGCCTGAGCCACCTTCTGCGAAAGTTCGCCGCGGCCCAGGCTCTCGAGCACCATAGCGAGCTTCGGATCACTGGAGAACGAATCGACCCGGGCGAGGGTGTAGGGCATGCGGCTCGACGGCTCGTGCTTCCCATACTCGAGGCAGACGGTCGGCACACGGAAGACGCGGGTCTTCTCTGGCGGGATCGAAAACGCGCCGCCGCCCCCCATGCCCATGCCGCCGCCCCCCATGCCGTTCATGCCCTGGCCGCCCATCCCGCCGCCGGTGGCCTGCGGTCCGCCGCCGATCCCGCCGGCGCCGAAGCCGGCCTGCCCCATGCCGCCACCGCCCATGCCGCCCATGCCGCCCATGCCCATCTGGGCCAAAATGGGTATGCCTGCGAAGGCCGCGGGGAGCCTGAGGGTGAGCGGCCGCTTGGTGCGATTGGTCACGATGATCTGGGCGGATTTCGCGTCATTCGGAATGTAGCGGAGGCTGACGAGCTGCCGCGATTCCGCCTCGAACAGATCTGGCACGAGCGTCGCCGACGCGGATGCGGAGCCAGAGGCCGACTCGGCCGCCAAACCCTGAGCAGGGGCCGATGCAATCAGGCCACACGCAAAAAACCCGCCGAACAGAATGGTGGCGACACGAGACATGGCGGCCTCTTGGAACCGGGAAAAGAAACCGGACGACAACCCTGGGCGGCGAAACCGCCACCCGGCAAGTATGCCATCCGGATTCGGGCAGGAGAAATCGCCCGACGCGAGGACGAACCAGACCAGGTCCGGCCGTGCCGATCGTGACGATTGCCCGGCCATTTCCCGGCGATTCGGTCAGCGCTTGGAGAACTGCGTGCCGCGACGGGCGCCGCGGAGGCCGTACTTCTTGCGTTCCTTCATGCGGCCGTCCCGGGTGAGCATGCCGCTGTGCCGCAGCTGCTCGTCCAACTCGGAATCAAACGCCTTCAGGGCCCGGGCAATGCCCAGCCGGCAGGCACCCGCCTGCCCCGTGGGACCACCGCCGTCGACCGTGATGTCGACATTCACCGCCGACTGCCGGCCCATCTGCTCGAGCGCCCCGGAAACCAGCACCCGGTCCTTGATGGCCGGAAAATAGGCCTCGATGGCCCGGCCATTGACCGTGATGGTGCCCGAGCCGGCACGCAGACGCACGCGGGCCACGGCGGTCTTCCGACGCCCGGTGGCGATCACATGGTTCTCGGACCCGCTCTTCTTGCTCGTGTCGACGGCCATCATGTTCCTCGGTTCGGTTCCCGGCGACTTTCGTGCCGATGAATTGGATACCTATGGGTTGAAATTGCGATTTGGAATTGGTGGATCTGGAAAAGGATCCGCCGATCAGGCGGCCCCGATCTCGCGGCCGCCGATCATGCCAGCCTGCGGATCCTGCGCCTGATGCGGATGCTCGGAGCCGCCGTACACCTTCAGTTTGTCGAGCATCACCCTCCCCAAGCGGGTCTTGGGCAGCATCCGGCGGACGGCTTCCTCGATGATCAGTTCAGGCCGCCGATCACGCCTGTGTTCGGCCGTTTCGGTCTTCAGTCCCTGATAGCCCGTGTACCAGCGGTACAGCTTCTGCTGCCACTTCTTGCCGGTGAACCGTACCTTCTCGGCGTTGATCACCACGACGTAGTCGCCGGTGTCGACGTGGGGCGTGTAGGTCGGGCGATGCTTGCCCATCAGCACCATCGCGATGTCGCTGGCCAGACGACCAACCACCTTGTCACTGGCATCGACCAGCCACCACCGCTGCTCCACCTCACCGACCTTGGCCATGAACGTCTTCATCGAATGCTTCCGCGCTGACTGTGCCATTTCCGCAGCTGCCCGGCGAGACGCCCCGTTGTGGAGACGCCTCCGCCCTGGCTTTTTCGCGAACAATGACGGGAACTGGCTATGAATCCGACCGGCAAAAACGCCGTGTTTCGGAGCCCCGGATGGTAACAGCCGAAGAATGGGCCAGCAAGGGGGGGCCGATCGCTGTTGTCAGCCCGGGCCTTTCGTACGACACTAAGCCGCCGCCGTCCGACCGGGAATGATCGCGTCGGCTGCCGCCCCCTCACCCGAACGTGGGCCCCTGACCATGAAGGTTGCCGTTCTCAAAGAGACTTTTCCCGGAGAACGTCGCGTCGCGCTCGTGCCCGCCGCCGTCGCCCCCCTGCTCAAATCGGGCCTGCAGGTGGTCGTGGAAGCGTCCGCCGGCGAGGCGGCCGGATGCCCGGATGACGCCTATCGGGCGGCCGGAGCGACGATCGTGTCGCGGCAGGAGGCCCTGGCCGCCGACTGCCTGCTCACCGTCCGCACCTGCGGGGCGGATGCCGCAGGCTGGAAGGCCGACCGCGCCCGCCTGCGTTCGGGCTCGATCCTCATCGGCATGTGCGATCCGCTCTCCTCGGCCGAGGCCTGCCGGGAGGCGGCCGAGCAGGGCGTGACGCTCTTCTCGCTCGAACTGGTGCCGCGGATCACGCGGGCCCAGAGCATGGACGTGCTCTCCAGCCAGGCCAACATCGCCGGCTACCGTGCGGTGCTCCTGGCGGCCACCGCCCTGCCCCGCATCTTCCCGATGATGACCACCGCGGCCGGCACGGTGACACCGGCCAAGGTGCTCGTGCTCGGCGCCGGCGTCGCGGGCCTGCAGGCGATCGCCACGGCCAAGCGGCTCGGCGCGCAGGTGAGCGCCTACGACGTGCGGCCCGCCGTCAAGGAACAGGTGCAGAGCCTCGGTGCGAAGTTCGTGGAACTCGCCATCGAGGCCGGCTCGTCGGAGGCCGCGGGCGGCTACGCGAAGGCGATGGGCGAGGACTTTTACGCCCGGCAGCGGGAGTTGCTCGGCAAGGTGGTGGCCGACAGCGACGTGGTGATCTGCACGGCGCTCATCCCCGGCCAGAAGGCGCCCGTGCTCGTCACGCGGGAGATGGTGGCCCGGATGCGGCCCGGCAGCGTGATCGTCGACATGGCGACCGAGCGGGGCGGCAACTGCGAGGGGTCGCGGGCCGACGAAACGGCCGTCATCGACGGCGTCACGATTCTCGGCCCGACCAACCTGCCCGCCGAGGTGCCCTTCCACACCAGCCAGCTCTACTCGAAGAACATCGCCACGTTCCTCGCCCACCTCGCCAAGCTCGGCCTGCCCGACGTGTCGCTCGACGACGAGATCTGCCGGGACACGCTCGTGGCCCGCGGCGGCCAGCTCGTGCACCCCAAGGTCCGCGAGCGGGCCGGCCTCCCGCCGCTCGAGCCCCCCGCGTCCTGACGGAATCGCCCCCGACGGAAGAAACTCCATGTCACACCCGCTCCTGCCCGCCATCCTCGCCCTCGCGTCCGACACGGCCCCAGCCGCCGGCGAGGATCCGGCCTCGCGTTTCATCCGCCTGCTGACCGTCTTCCTGCTGGCGATGTGGGTGGGCTTCGAGGTGATCACGAAGGTGCCGCAGCGGCTGCACACGCCGCTCACCAGCGGCTCGAACGCGATCTCCGGCATCACGGTCGTCGGGGCCCTCGTCGTCGCAGGCGCGCTCCAGAGCGGCTTCGGCACGCTGCTCGGCTTCCTCGCCGTGATCCTCGCGATGATCAACGTGGTCGGCGGCTTCGTCGTCACGCACCGCATGCTCGAGATGTTTCAACCCAAGAAGAAGTAAGCCCGAAGGCGCCCACCATGTCGAGCCAAGCCTGGATCAATCTCGCCTATCTCGCCGCCTCGATGCTGTTCATCGTGGCCTTCAAGCTGATGACCGGTCCGCGGACCGCCGTCAGGGGCAACTACCTCGGGGCGGCCGGCATGGCGATCGCGATCATCGCCGCCTGCTTCGAAAAGGAGGTCGCCGGCAGCGTGGCCAGGAGCGGCCTGTGGCCCTTGGTGATGCTCGGGGTCGCCGGCCTCATCGGCGGCGTCGTGGGCGGCCTGATGGCGATCAAGTATCCCATGACCGGCATGCCGCAGATGGTGGCCCTCCTGAACGGCTTCGGCGGGGCGGCCTCCGCCGTCGTTGCCGCCGCCGAGCTCTGGAACAAGACCGTCACCGCGAAGCTGGTCGACACCGCCGGCGGGCCGACGGTGGCGGCGCTCGGGGCGCGGCACGACCTCGAGCCCTGGACGCAGTTCGCGATCGCCACCGCGCTCACCGGACTGATCGGCGCGGTCACGTTCTGGGGCAGCCTCGTGGCCTTCGCCAAGCTCGAGGAGTTGCCGCAGTTCAAGAAGGCTTGGACCGATCCGAACCGCCACTGGATCAACCTCGGCCTCGCCGCCGCCACGCTGCTTTTGATCTGGGGGCTCTGCACCTTCCCGCATTCGAATCTCCTCTACTGGCTGCTCGTGATCGTCGGCAGCGCGCTGGGCTGCACGCTCACCATGCCGATCGGCGGGGCCGACATGCCGGTGGTGATCTGCCTGCTCAACAGCTACTCGGGCCTGGCCGCCGCCGCCGCCGGCTTCGTCATCGACAACTCGGTGCTCGTGATCGCCGGCTCGCTCGTGGGCGCCTCGGGGCTGATCCTGACGGCGATCATGTGCCAGGCGATGAACCGCTCGCTGGTGGGCGTGCTCTTCGGCGGCCTCGGCACGACGACGGCCGCCAACGCCGACGACGTCTACGCCGGCAAGGTGAAGAGCGCCTCGGCCGAGGAGATCGCCATGGTCCTGGAGGGGGCCGGCCGCGTGGTCATCGTGCCTGGCTACGGCCTGGCCGTCGCGCAGGCGCAGCACGCCGTCCGCGAACTGGCCGCCGCGCTCGAGAAGCGGGGCACGACGGTGGAGTATGCGATCCATCCCGTGGCCGGCCGCATGCCCGGGCACATGAACGTGCTCCTGGCGGAGGCCGACATCGCCTATGAAAAGCTCCGCGAGATGGACGACATCAACCCGACCTTCCCTGAGACCGACGTGGCGATCGTGATCGGGGCCAACGACGTGGTGAATCCGGCCGCCCGCACCGACCCCAAGAGCCCGATTGCCGGCATGCCGATCCTCGACGTCGACAAGGCCCGGACGGTCGTCGTGGTGAAGCGGTCGCTTTCCCCCGGCTTCGCCGGCATCCCCAACCCGCTGTTCGCGGCCGACAACACGCTCATGTATTTCGCCGACGGCAAGAAGGCGATCCTGGACCTGACCGCCGCCCTCGAAAAGGCGTGAGGCGCCGGCGTGGAATTCAAGATCGCCCTCGATGTCTTCGCCGGGCCGATGGATCTGCTGCTCTACCTCGTGAAACGGCACGAGGTGGACATCACCCGGGTGCCGATCGCGAAGATCGCCGAGGAGTTCGTCGCCTATCTCGACGTGCTCGAGGAACTCGCCATCGACCAGGTGGGTGAGTTCGTCGATCTCGCCAGCCTGCTCCTCGAGATCAAAGCCCGGGAACTCGTGCCGCGGCCCGAGGAGACCGAGGAGCCGGTCGAGCCGGCCCGCGAGGAACTCGTCAGCCGGCTGCTCGAGTACAAGCAATACCGCGACGCGGCCGTGCTGCTGGAAGATCGGGCCCGGGAATGGGAACTGCGGTTCCCCCGCGTGGCCGCCGACGAGACGGGGCCTCGGCCCGTTGCCGCCGAGGTGACGATCGGCGACGTCCATGTCTGGGATCTCGTGGGGGCGCTCGCGCGGGTGATGCGGAAACGCGAGAAACGCCGGCCCCGCCACATCGTGCATGACGACACCCCGATCGAGGTGCATGCCGACAGGGTCGAGTCGCTCGTGGCGGACAAGGGCCGCATCCTTTTCGCCGATCTCTTCGACGCCGACATGCCGCGGACGCGAATCGTGGGTATCTTTCTGGCGGTGCTGGAACTGGTGCGCCGCGGCCGGCTGCGGGCGCGGCAGGACCGGATCTTCGACGAGATCTGGCTCGAGCCCGTGTCCCTCGCCGCGCCGGCAGGCGAGCCCCCCCAGACCGAACCGCCCCGAGAAACCGCATGATCGAAAACGCCCCGGTTCGCAGCTTCGTCCACAAGGGACTCACGGTCGAGGGATACTCCCGCGCCGCCGTCCAGAGCTACTGGCGGCTTCCGGAACTCAAGCTGGGCTTCGACCTGGGCGGCCAGCCCTGGAGCTTCATGGCCACGAGCACGTGGTTCATCACCCACACCCACCTCGACCACATCGCGGCACTGCCGGTCTACGTCGCCCGGCGGCGGATGATGAAAATGGAGCCGCCCACGATCTACCTGCCCGAGACGGCGATCGAGCCGATCGAGAAGCTGCTCAAGGCGGTCTCCCGGCTCGACCGCGGCCGGCTGCCCTGCACGCTCCTGCCCGCCCGCCCCGGTGACGAGATCGAACTGTCGCGGGAGCACGTGGTCACCGTCTCGGGCACGACCCACACGCTGCCGAGCGTGGGCTACGTCGTCTGGGATCGCCGCCGCAAGCTCAAGCACGAATACCACGGCCTCCCCGGCGAGAAGATCCGCGACCTGAGACTCTCGGGTGTCGACGTGACCCACGAGGTGCGGACGCCGCTGGTCGCCTACCTCGGCGACAGTTCGCCCGAGGGCCTGGAC
>JBJTSM010000077.1:0-3114 GCA_046076685.1 Planctomycetia bacterium
GCCGAGATGGCCGCCGGCTCCGCGCAAACCGCCGCCCCGCGCTGGCGGCAATTCCTCGCTCCAGCCCGGAGATACCTGGCGAACACGCAGGCCGACGACGGCTCTTGGTGCCCGCTCTGGTTCGGCAACGAGCATCATCACGCCCAGGCGAATCCGGCCTACGGCACCGCGCGGGTCGTGCTGGCCACGCTCGACCGTCGCGGTGCGGAGTGGCTCGTCTCCTGCATGGGACCAGACGGCGGCATGGGCCCGGCACCCGGGCTACCGCCCTCGATCGAGGAGACGGCCCTCGCCGTCGAGGCATTGGCCCGCGTGGCGGCGACGACGGCCGATGCGGGCCTTCGCGACCGGGCGACGGCCGCCGTGGCCTCGGGGGTCGCATGGCTTCTTGATCGCACGGCCGGCGGCACGCAGTTTCCCGCCGCACCGATCGGCCTCTACTTCGCGAAGCTCTGGTACGACGAGGAACTCTACCCGCTGGCCTTCACGGTCGCGGCACTGGAGCGGGCGGCCACCATCACGCGGCTCGAACCGACCGCATGATAATTGCCCGACTAGGATTCGAACCTAGACAAAGGGAACCAAAATCCCTTGTGCTACCGTTACACCATCGGGCAGTGTCGTCATCGTAGCATAGGTGCGGGGCGGGCTTGGAGTGAACGGCGCCAGGGTCAAACCGGGACTGGAGCGGGGATCTCGGCGACGCGATGTGATCACACCCGCCGCAACGGCCCGGAACGCGTCTGCCGTCCCGATTCCGCTTCGGTCGCAGGGTTGACGATGAGGGAATCAGAAACCGATACTCTTCTTTCGAGTGGTGCTCCCCGCCCGGCGGCGGTCACGGTGCGATGTCGCCTCTCTCGCCTGCCGCGTCCCGCGCCGCCCGCAGCGGGTCGATTTCCGGGTCTCCACGACCGAGACTTTTCACCCATCACACGACTTCCCCCGATCCGACTGCCCCATGTGTCTCGCATTTTATTCTTCCGCGTCACGAAGCAGGTCGGCCCGCCTGCGGTATTTCGCGATGATGACGGCATTTTCATGGGCTCTGTGCTGTGGCCCGGTTCCCGTGTTCGGGCAGGGGCCAGCCACGCTCGAGAGCCTGCTCACGGAAGGACCGCCCAAGGCGCTGCCGCCACTGCCCGACGCGGGAGCCGGCCGACGGCCCGTCCCGACGGAAGAGGAGGTGGCGGCGGCGACGGACCTGATTCGGCAGGCGTACGAGGATGATTACTCCGATGCGGCGCAGGGTTCATCCCGACTGCTGGTGACCAAGCTTCTGGAGGCGGCGAAGGACGTCGATGACGCCGGCCGCAAGTTCGCCCTGCTGATCGAAGCTCAACGCCTCGCCATTCTTTCCGGAGACGTGGAGACGGCCGTCTCGGCTGCATCCCGGCGCAGCGAACTTTTCTCAATCGACGCAGCGGAATGCCGGCTGGAGACATTGATGGCGGCCGCGAAGAGCGACCAGCGGAACGATGGCTCGCTGTGCGAAATGTTTCTGGTGCTGGTCGACCAGGCTCTGGAAAGTGGCCGCATCGAGATTGCCGGACGGGCCGTGGGCGAGGCAATCTCCACGGCCAAACGGCTCGAACGGAGCGAGAAGCAGGCCGCGGCAGACGAGAGACGGCGGACGGGCCGCAAACCTGTCGACAAGGGGGCCGCGGCCAGCTTGCTCGAGCGATCGATCGCCCAACAGCGAGAGGTGAAAAGCCGGGAGAAGTCCTTTGCCGAGTACGAGAAGTCGGTCGAAGTCCTTCGCGAGCGGCCCGATGACCCGGCAGCCAACACGAGGGTCGGGCGGCATCGGTGTTTCGTGGCCGGCAATTGGGAGGATGGACTGCCCGCCCTTGTGCTCGGTGATTCAGAACGCTTGCGCGACGTCGCCGAACAGGAAGTCGCCATGCTCGCGGAGCAGAAGCCTCAGGCCGGCCGCGTACTCGCACTGGCTTCGTCGTGGTGGAAAGTCGCGGAGGCGGGCGGACTGCCGGCGATCGAGGCGCAGGCTATCAAGCGGCATGCAGCCAATTTGTACGAGAAGGCACTTCCAGACATCGAAGACCCGATCGATCGCACGCTCGCGAACAAGCGAATCGCCGCCGCCGACCCCGGGGGCGAGGCCAAGAAGCAGGCGTCAGAGCCGGCGACGGCCATCAAGTCGCCCGTCGCCGGTCGCCGCGGCGGGAGCCTGAAGATTCCGTGTTCGGTGATCCTGCCGGCGCCTGTCGATCTGTCACGCGAACTCGTGGAACGGTTGCCGACCGAAGCGGAGGTCGCGACCCTGCTCAATCACGTGAACGTGGCGGATGCCGATGTCTACACGGCTCGACAGGCGGGCTTCGAAAGAATCTACAAAGACTTTCCAATCGATCGCTGGACGACGACCGACGCCCTCTACGTGATCGAACTCAATGACAAGATGAACCAACTCCTGGGAAAGAACTCAGTCCAGCTACCCCGTGGGGGGGGCATGTCCGGCGGTTCACGTGCGGATTGCAAGGCATATCTTGCAGCGGCGTGGCTTCTGGAGTCGAAGAACGAGCAGGAATTTGCGGCCAGAGCGAGTCGCCTGCCCGAGGACGCGAAAGGAAAGAACCTCGATTGGCCGATCAATGAGCGCAGGGCGAAGGAATGGCTCGTGGGACTCGGCCCCGAATACGCCTCCACGCGACGCAAGCTGCAGGCGATCGACTTTCTCGTCAAGCAGGGGGTCGCAACCGAAGGGCTCCGCCGCTATGGGGAGGCCCTGGCAAAATCCCCCGGGACGGATGGCCCCTGATAGGTACCCCGTCGGCGGCCCGATTTACGACTTCGCTCTCACAGGGTCCCCGAACGTCCCGTGGCGTGGATCGTTGCCCACCGCCCGTCACTCGCTGGTAAACCCCTGCTCGGCCAGCCAGCGGCGGCACTCGACCGTCCAGGGATGAAGCTTCGCCGGATCGTAGGGCCGCACGCCGAGTCCGATCCCGTGCGGACCCTTCTCATAGACATGCAGTTCGAACGGCCGCCCGTGCCGGTCGAGCGCCGCCGCCAGATCGAGCACGCCCCCCAGCTTCACGCCCTTGTCCTCGACGGTATGCCAGAGAAACACCGGCGGTGTTTTTTCAGTCACGG
>JBJTSM010000078.1:0-2195 GCA_046076685.1 Planctomycetia bacterium
CCAATGAAGACTTTTCTGTGTGCCTTAGTCGTTGCTTTCGTTTGCTCGTCCGTCGCTCAGGCACAGGTCTCAGTACGAGGCCACTATTCTGGAAGTGGCCGCTACGTGCAGCCACATCACCGCTCGTCGCCCGATGCCAGCTACAACAACAACTGGTCGGTGAGCCCGAACGTGAACCCCTATACTGGTAGAGCTGGCACGCTATCGCCGACATCGAACGACCGTCCGCCGCAGCGTTCATCGTTCGATCAGCCCTCAATGCTCACTCCTTCGAGCAGCATGATGAGGAGCAGCCTTTACGGCAGATGAACCTGAGGAGAAGTAGGGTAGGGGGCAGGTTCTTCCTGCCCCCTACCTCTTTTTCCCAGCATCCAGCTCTCGGGCTGAATCCTGCCGAGCCAGTCCTGGACCGTTGGGATTCTGCCCAGGTCTTCGAGAACGTGCTGCTCGCCGATGAACCTGACCGGAAGAATTCTGCCGGTCGAGAGCGTGATAGTTGTCCCAAACTCTTCTTCGAGCATGAAGATGCCCGCAGAGTGGTGCCTGAGGGCTCGGTGCCTGAAGTCAGCCAGATACTGCTTGCTGGCGTCGAACCATTCGTGAAGGTCGAGATACTCCCCGGGCTCGCCACCGAACTTCTTAGCTGAAGAGATAGCGTGGTGGTAGGGATGGGCCACGGTTCTACACCTCCCACTCGTCGGTACTGGACTCGGTCTCCGGGTAGTGCTCTTCGTGCTCGAGCTTCACGGTGCCGGCCTGAACGTCGATCGTGACGTCCCCTTGGCTACCTTCGTTGATCTCGAAGCCGTCGGGCAGGAACTCGTAGAGCACGTTCTCGATCTCAGGGTCGCTGGCGGACCTGACCATGTCCATGTTCAGGGGCTGGCCGTGCTGGTCGAGGTACGCGATGTGGTTGATGCAGCCGGAGTCGCCGTAGCCCGAGTACTCAGCCTCGACTTTGGCGACGCCCCATTTCTTGAGCTTGGGGATGATCTCGTTCTTGAGCCTGGCTTTGGCCCGTGCGAGTCGGTCGCGGTCTGACTCGGCAAACTGGTCGAGAAGCTCCTGGATCGATGGGTCGGGGGCTGGGTTGTTGGTGGTCATGGGGGCTCCAGGATTGAGGGGTGGTAGTGGGTTCTGCCGGCGGGCTGGACGGCGGCCCAGAATTCCGAGCCGCCGCCCAACCTCGGGGATTTCGCAGGTTCAGCCGGGATTCAGCTGGGATTTCTCCGAGCCTACGTGCCCTGCCTGAGCTGCTCGCCGGTGTTTCCCTGCTGGAAATACTCGGGCAGCAGGTGCTCAGTGCCCGCGATGCCGAGGGCCCGCTCGAGGTCCCGCGTGGCATCCCGGCATGCACCGCCCTGGAAGCCATGGGCCTTGATGGAGACAGAGCCTTCGGGCGACACGGTGATCTCGATCTTTCGCTCGCTCATGCTGCACCTCCGACCTTCACGGTGAGGCGAATAGAGCCATCCTGAAGCCGGGTCTCGCTGACTGAGTGGCACTTCTTCAGGGCTTCGATGCGGGCCTTCTCGACAGCGTAAGCCTGCAGGAACGAGTTCAGGTGCTTCTGCTCGCCCCAGTGGCCTTGGTAGTTGTCGTACGAGACTTGGCCGGTCTGGAGGTTGCACACCACGGGGTAGTTCCACTCTGGGAGCTGGACGCAAAGCCCGGTGGCCGTGGCGTTGAAGAGCCTGACGGTCTTGGTTTCGGGGGCGGGAAGCTGCAGCCGGACACACGCGGCCCGGACTGCCTGCTCGTCCCTGATCTCGGTTCGTATTTCGACAATGTGGCTCAAAACGGGAGTTCTCCTTCCTGAGGTTCGAAATAGCGGGATTGTTTGGGTGTGGCCGGGCTTGTGTCTTCGAGTCCGGCCGGAATGACAGGGCGGAGTCGCTGTCGGGCCGAATCGAAGTCAAATACCCCGGTACCAGTGCCGATGATTTCATCCACGAGCACGGCGGCCAGCTCGGCATCCTGAGAGCCTGACCGTGCGACCAGCCAGATGGCGGCACAGCCCAAAGCCAACACAGCCACCGCGACGAGCAATGGTGCGGCAGCCTGAATAGCTGCTGCATAGGCCGAGTCCCGCGAAGCCAGCGTGCCGAGGTGTTTGAGGTGCCCGGCAAGCTGAATGCGTTCGTTGGATAGGGCCTCGACCGCCTGAAGAAGCCTGCCGTGCTCTTGGGCCTGGG
>JBJTSM010000079.1:0-3160 GCA_046076685.1 Planctomycetia bacterium
GCCGGCCGCTGCGGCATGGAACACCCGCAGTACATGGCCGAGTCGTTCAAGAAGCAGTTCGGCACGACGCCGGGCGCCTTTCGGGGAAAAAGGGGACATTCTGCTTTTTGATCCCCCGTCCATGCGCACCGAGCGAAGAGATGAAAAAGCAGAATGTCCCCTTTTTGCGGCCGCCTCGGTGCCGCAAAAATGCGGAACCGCCCACGCAAAACCTGAATGCGGCCGGCGGCCCGCGGCGCTAGCATGAGGGATATTTTCACCAACCAAGGCAGGATTCACCATGCAGGACGTGCTGATCGTCGTGGGCGACGCCACCGAGACCGTCGACACGCTCTATCCTTATTATCGGCTCCAGGAGGCGGGCTTCCGGCCCGTCGTGATCGCGCCCGAGCGGCGGGTCTACCAGATGGTGCTCCACGAGGTGCGGCCCGGGTGGACGATCACGAAGGAGTGGGAGGGCTACCAGATCGCCGCCGACCTCGCCTTCGCCGAGGTGCGGCCCGAGGACTACCTCGGCATCTTCTATAGCGGCGGCCGGGCGCCCGAGTACATCCGCTATGACGAGGATCTCGTGAGAATGACGCGGCACTTCTTCGCGGCGAACAAGCCGGTGGCCAGCGTCTGCCACGGGGTGGAGATTCCGGCCTACGCCGACTGCGTGCGGGGCCGGCGGATGGCGACCGTGGCGAAGTGCCGGTTCGACCTCGAGGTGGCAGGCGGCATCTTCGTCGACAGTGCCTGCGTGGTCGACGGCAACCTGGTGAGCGGCCGCACCTACCGTGACAACGGCCACTTCGTCGGCCCGTGGATCCGGCTGCTCGAGCAGGCCGCGGGGCGTTGACGTGAGCCGGGCGACGCGTCGGGCACCCCGCCCGGCGGCGGCCATCCGGTCTCGGCTTCCATGCAGCCTATCTCCTGAGAGCTACTGCTCGTTCAGCAGGAACTGGTTGTTGATCGCCTTGAAGCTGATCGAGCCACAGAGGCTCCGCACGACGATGCCCTCGCGCTCCTGGGTTTCCTTGGCGGCCGGAAAATGATCACGGTAGCGGCCCCGGGCCTTTTCCAGGAGATCGGCCAGCGAATAGGAGAACGAGTCGCCCCGCTCCAGCACCGGCACGAAGGGCATACCGAGCCGGCCGGCGATGGCGAGGGCTTGGTCGAGCGGAAGCCTCGAACGCGTGGCCGTGTTCACCACGGTGAACACGAAGAAATCGACCTCTTTCAGGCCCAGCTTGTTGCTCTGAATTCCCGGCCCCACGATCTCACCCTGCAGAGCGAGCGAACCGCCCAGCGACTCGAGCCCCGCCTTGATACCGTAGCGGTCGTTCACCTTCCAGAAGGCGTGGTCAGGAGTCGCCTTGTAGCTGTAGTTCCGGCCGCAGGCGTGGAACTCGCCGTCTTTTGGGTCGATGATGAACGTGCAGCTCGTGCCGTCGAGCTTGAGGCTGATGAAGTAGGATTTGCCCGTCAGGGCGGCGAGGAAATGATACTCGTCGTCCTGCTGGACGCGGATTTCGTCGGTCTTCGCGATCGGCCAGCGGAAGGTGCGGGTGTCGCCGGCGATGTGCGTGGGAATCGGCGGCTCATACTGCTCCACGCCGAGCATCTCGGTGAGATCGGCACCGATGGGCAGTCCGGCCGCTTCCGGAAACAGCGTGACGGGCAGGGCCAGCCCCTGGCTCAATTGCTTCCGGAGTCGGACGGTGCGGAGCTTGAATTTTCCGAGGTCCGGCTTGAACGAGGATGGCCGCAGGAACTCATACCGCGGCTCAACCGGAAGGAGACTGTCGATCTCGAAGTAGACGCAGGGTTCGCCCTCGCGAAACTCGCCCTTCTTGGCCACGCACTCCCAGCCGAGCACGCCGATGCCCTCGATGTTGTCCGCGCCGACGATCGGGCGGACATGTTTCACGGTCTGGAGCGACGCGAGCTTTCTCATGCGGTTGATTGTAGAGAACGCGGTGCCCGGACGGGCTGGAATCCGTGCAGGCTCGCCCGCCGCGCGGACCGGCCTTGCCTCGTGCCCCGCACGCCGCCGATACTCTGGTTTTCCCCGACCGAAACCGGCCGGCAGCCCCCTCCCCGAAATCCCGGCTCTCTCAAGCATCATGCCCAGCGTCCGCTTTGCCGATGGCGTCGCCCGTGACTTCCCCCAAGGCACCCGCCTGGCCGAGGTGGCCGCCGAGACCGGCGCCGCGGCGGCGAAGAAGAGGCGGCCGATCGCCGCGCTCCTCGATGGCAAGGCCGTGGGGCTCGACGCGCCGCTGCCCGCCGCCGGCGAGGCCGCCGTCGAATGGCTCGTCGCCGGCGACCCGCGGGCGCTGCCCGTGATGCGGCACTCCGCCGCCCACGTCATGGCCCGGGCCGTGATGCGGCTCTTTCCCGACGTCGAACTGGCCTTCGGCCCCACCGTCGGCGAGGGCTTTTATTACGACATGCGGGCGGGCCGGCCGATCACCGACGACGACCTGCCGCTGATCGAGGCCGAGATGAAGAAGATCATCACGGCCGACGAGGCCTTCGAGCGGGTCGAGGTGCCGCGGCAGAAGGCCGTGGAGATCGTCCGCGACCTCAGGCAGCCGCTCAAGGTCGAGCACATCGAGACGGGCCTCGCCGAACACCCCACGCTGTCGTTCTACCGGCAGGGGGAGTTCGTCGACCTCTGCCGCGGCCCGCACGTGACGAGCCCGGGCTGCATCGGCGCCTTCAAGCTCACGAACATCGCCGGCGCCTACTGGAAGGGGGACGCCAACAACGCCCAGCTCCAGCGGCTCTACGGCACCGCCTGGTTCACGCAGGAGGATCTCGACGCCCATCTGGCGGCGCTCGAAGAAGCCCGCCGGCGTGATCATCGGGTGCTCGGCAAGCAGCTCGACCTGTTCACCACGAGCCCCCTGGTGGGCTCGGGCCTCGTCCTCTGGATGCCCAAGGGCGCCACGCTCCGCGGCGTGCTCGAGTCGTTCGTCCGTGAGGAGCTGGCCGCACGGGGCTACCAGCCGGTCTACACGCCGCACATCGGCAAGGTCGACCTCTACAAGATCTCGGGGCACTACCCCTACTACGCCGACAGCCAGTTCAAGCCGATCACGATGAGCGACGACGAGCAGTATCTGCTCAAGCCGATGAACTGTCCGCACCACACGATGATCTACAAGGCGCG
>JBJTSM010000080.1:0-4565 GCA_046076685.1 Planctomycetia bacterium
CGGCGGATCGCGGCGGGCTCTTCGCCGATCGCGTCGCGAAGCTCTTTGCAGACCTCGTCGAACGCGGCGAGATAGGCATCCACGTGCCGCGGCTCGTGGGCGAGCATCGCGTTGAAATACCCCGCCGCCAAAAACCCCTTAGAAAGCATCCGCGCCGTCACGAGCGTCTGCAGGGCCGCCGCCTCGGGATGGTCGAAGACGAGCATCGCGTTTTCCGGCCGGCCCGCGGCCCGCAGCGGAAGCGAGTGCTTGTCAGCAAGCCGCCGCCAGCCGTCCATCACGAGACTCCCGATCCGCGCCAGATGCTCCGGCACGTCGATCCGCTGCATCTTGCCGACCGCCGCCAGACCCGCCGCCGGGCCGACGGCCTCCGTCCAGTAGGCGCTCGAGATGAACGTGGTCTGCACCGCCTCCATCACCGGCCGCGTGCCGATCACCGCGCCGAGCGCGAAGCCATTCGAGATCGCCTTGGCGAAAGCGGCGAGATCGGGCTCGACGCCAAACTTCCGGTGGGCCCCGCCGAGGCAGAGCCGCCAGCCGATCGTGATCTCGTCGAAGACGAGGAGCGGCCCATGCTTCGTGCACCGCTCACGCACCCCCTCCAGAAAGCCAGGATCAGGATCGACCCCGCGGGTCGGCTCCATCACCACCGCCGCGAGATCGGGGCCGTGGGCGGCGAGGATGCGGTCGAGTTCGTCGAGCTTGTTGTAGGTGAAGGTGTGCGTGAGGCCGCCGAGTGATCGCGGCACGCCATTTGGCTCGAGGCCGGGCAGGAGGTGGCCTGCAAGTGCGCCAGAATCGGCGCCGGCCGCCGCGGCCCGCGGGTCGGGCAGGTTGGCGGCGAGATACCAGTCGTGCCAGCCGTGGTAGCCGCAGATCGCCACGCGGTCGCGGCCGGTGAAGGCCCGCGCCGTCCGCACGGCCACGGCCATCGATTCGCCGCCGGTCCGCGTGAACCGGGCCATCGCCGCCCAGGGATGGATCGCGAGCAGCTTCTTCGCCAGCTCCACCTCGTCGTGCGATTGCAGCGTGCTCATCGAGCCCGACTGCACGCGGCGGATCACGGCCGCATTCACGTCGGGATCGGCGTAGCCCAAGATGCAGGCGAGGATGCCGCCGGTGGACATGTCGATGAACTTCCGCCCCGCGGTGTCGATCACCTCGCAGCCGCGGGCCTCCTCGTAGTAGGCCGGCCACTGTTCCGGGGCGAAGAGCTCAGGCCGCTTCGAGAGCAACTGCGTGCCGCCCGGGAAGATCGTCTTCGCCTCGCGGTACTGCGCCTGCACGTCCGCCGGCGGCCGCGCTGGCTTGAGCCCGAGCATCTGCCGGGCGGCGCCGCCGAAGATCAGTTCGACGTCGCGGTCGTTCATGTGCAGCGTGCGGCAGGCCTGCTCGAGCGCGAGGAGGTTTTCGACGCCCACGAGCGTCGGCACGGCGAACGGTTGCGTCTGCCAGTCGATCCCCGCCTCGTTCGTCCAGAGAAACCCGTCGCCGACCGACACACACCGGCCGCGGATCGAACTCACGGGATGGTCGAGCCCGAAGAAGAGCCGCGTCGGGCCGAATGTGCGGAGGATCGCCTCGTGGGCCGCCGGCTCGCAGACGGCGGAGATGTCGAAGAAGACGTTGTCGAGGCCACGGAGCGACGCGATGCCCTCGACCGTGTGGCGGGCGTTGAAGCCGCGGCCGGAATGGGCGAGCACGAGCCGCGCATGCGGATACCGGAGGCACCGCTCGCGGATGTATTGCTGGTTCGATTCGTCGGCGAGCGCCCGCGGCTTCACCAGGTGAAGCATGATCGCAAGGCCGCGGGCCTGCGACAGTTCCCAGACCCACTCGGGGATGAAGTCTTCGCAATCGGCATGAAACGTGGACGCGATCGGCGGCTTGTCGGCGGCCCGGCGGGCGAAGACGTGATAGACCTTGAAGCCCCGCCAGAGATCGGGCTCGGCGTTGAGCAACGCTTCGATCTCGGCCGGATCTTCCGCGGGCGTGACGAGCAGGAGGCCGCGAGAGCCGGGGTCGCCTTGCAGCTCGTCGGCGAGGAACCGGTTTTGGGCGGCGACATCGCTGCCGGCGGCCGGCCAGGGAAAAAAGAGCCCGCCCGCGGGCAGCCGGTCGCCCATCCACTCCCCGACCATGCGGTCGTAGGCCGCGCGATCGCAGGCGGTGATGCCCGGGGGCAGAAGCCCCGCCCCCGCCCCGCCGGTGAATCCCGGGTTGAAGAGATGGGCGTGGGCATCGAAGCTGCCGGGCGGCACGAAGCCCCCCAGAAACGCGTTCAAAAAGGGGACATTCTGCTTTTTCATGGATCGCCTCTCGATCGTGTCACCAGCAGTGGGAAAAAGCAGAATGTCCCCTTTTTGCTTTGGTCGTCACGCCGGCCGGGCCCGGGTGTATTCGTCGCGGAGCTGCGGATCGGGCTGTGTGTGGCTGCCGCGAAACACGATCAGCAGGCCGCACCGGGGATGGTCGGTCTTGTTGGGGGCGGAGTAGTGGATCGTCTGGGAGTGGTGCACGAGCGCGTCGCCCGGTTCGAGCGTGCCGACGAATGGGTCGGACTTGTCGAACCGCACGGCCAGCCCCATCGAGTTGCCGGCCACGCCCGAGGGCTGGTGGGCGAGCATGCCTCCGTGGCTGCCGCGGATGTAGAAGATCGGCCCGTTGGCGTCGGTCGCCGCGTCGATCGAAATCCAGATCGTGAGCACGTCGGGGGGCGACTGGCAGAAGTAGGCGTTGTCCTGATGCGCGGGCACGCCCGAGCCGACCTTGGCCGGCTTGTTGAAGGTCTCGACGCCCATCAGGACCGGTTCGCCATGCACGAGCCGGCCGACGACGCGGCGGATCTCCGGCCGGCTGGCCAGCTCGGCGAAGAACGGATCGTGGTGCTCCATCCGCCAGAGGTTCCGCACCGCCTTGCCATCGGCCTCGAACACCACGTCGGCCGGGGGCAGCGACGGGGCGATCTCGCGGGCGTAGCGGTCGAGCGCGGCCTTCACCGTGGCGATGTCGGCCGGCGAAAGCAGGCCGCGGACGCGGATTACGCCGTCGCGGTCGTACTCGGTGGCGGCGTGATCGAGGGCGGAATCGTGCTCGAGCGAGGGAAATGGATGGTCCATGGGCGGGCTCCTGGGGTGGGTGCGAAGCAGACCGCACGAGACGGTGTCATGTCAAGGCTTCTGTCGCGGTGGCTGCAGGGCCGCGAGTCGGCCTCGCGCCGGGCTGGCCAAGGCCTTGCGTTCGGTCGAGATCGTTCCTACGATATGCCATGATGATGTCAATCGGATTCGTTCACTCTGGCGGGGCGAAGGAGGGAAATCATGCAGTCGTTCGTGCAGCGCACGCAAAAGCGGTCGGTGGCATGTCGCGAGGCCTTTAGCTATGTAGGGGTTTGTCAAGCCCGGCTGCTTCAGTCGATCATGGCGTACTACCTCGGGAGCCGGTGGGCTCGTGGAGCGCAGGCCCTTCCACAGCCGGAGCGGAACGAGTCCACCGGCGGGCCATTGCTCAGGATTGTTGGTTGGGTTTTGACCTCGAGGCGCCCTCGTGGGGGCCATTCAGCTATTCGGGATCACGAAGACGTGCTTCGGTCCCATGAGATCACGTACGGGAGGATCGGCGCCCATTCACACTCGCGGGATCTGACCGTTGAGGCCGTGGCCCATAAAGACCAGCGAGCTGCCGTGCCCCGTGTCTCACCCCGAGGTCCCGTAATCACTCAATCGTCAGGCCGCGACTGGTTCGCGAGCCTTGTACAGTTCGTCCTTTCTGACAAGCGTCCACATCAGGACGAGGATCTTGCGGGCGATGGCCACGGCGGCGGCCTTCTTTCCAGCGGTCTTGGCGATCCGCAGCCACGTCTTCTTGAAGCCTGCATCGCAGCGGATGGCGGTCCAGACAGCCTGCTGCAGAGCCCCCCGCAGGTCGGGCGAGCCGGTCTTCGAGATGCGGCCCAGTCGGCTGGAGTTGCCCGAGGCATAGACCGTCGGGGCGAGCCCGGCGTAGCGGCCGATCGCCTTGGAGTCGGGGAAGCGGCTGAAGTCGCCGATCTCCGCGATCGCGGTCGCGGACACGACGAGCCCCACTCCCGGAAGCGATTCGAGGATCGCACGCAGACGAGCGAACTCGGGAGCACGCATCAGCTCGCTGAGACGCCGCTCGCTCGGAGCCCGGTCCTGCTCAATCTCAACGAGCCGACGCTGGTGCTGCCAGAGCATCGTGAGGTCGTCGGCGCTGAATCGCTACCTGCTGGCCGGCGTGGAGCGGTTCACGGTCGACGACCTCACGATGCTCTGGCAGCACCAGCGCAGGCTCGTCGAGATCGCGCAGGACCGGGCTCAGAGCGAACGCCGCATCAGCGAGTTGATGCGGGCCCCGGAGTGCACCCGTCTCCGTGAGGCCCTGATGTGGACCCTTCAACGAAAGGACGAACCCTCCAAGAGCCGCGATCCAGTCGCGGCCTGACGAGTGAGTGATGACGGGACCTCGGGGTGAGACACGGGGCTCGGTAGCTCGACCGGCTTTTTGGGACACGACCTCAACGGCCAGATCCCGTGAGTGTGAAT
>JBJTSM010000081.1:0-3170 GCA_046076685.1 Planctomycetia bacterium
GCCTCACGATCGCGGCCGCCACGAACCGTCGCATCAGCCGTCGTGCGTCGGCCTCGGGGGCGCTCGGCAGCACCTCGACGGCGGGAGACGCTCCCGCGGGGGCGGCGCGGAACGGCAGATCGTCGAAGAGCACCCGGTGCGACACGGGCGGCCAGGTCTCGGGCGGCAGCGGGCCGGTGATCTCGAGCGGCCTGAATGCGACGCCCGGATGGCCGCCCGGCGGCAGCGGTGGAAAGCGGTAGGTGGGGGCGCCGCCGTTTACGTTTCGCGCCAGCGGCACGGCGAGGCCGAGCAGGCTGTATTCGATCGTCTGGCCCTTCTCGAGCAGCACTGTCGTCTCGTACTCGCCTCCCTCGGGCGAAATGTCGAACAGCCCGCCCACGGCCCGCACGTCGCCGGAGACGTCGGGGCCGGAGGGAGCGCGGGCCCGGAACGTCATCGGCACCCGCTCGGCCGCGGGCACGAGCGTGAGGTTTTCCAGTTGGTGCACGGCGCGGGCGTGGAATCGCACGCGATACCTGCCGCTCCGTTTCGCCACGAAGCCTCTGGGATAGCCGTGGTAGGGCCAGTAGGCGGAACGAAAAATCGCACACTCGACGTCGGCGTCATCGGCCTCCGGCTTGTCGACCTTCCGGGAATCCTTGGCGAAGAACTTCGCCTGCGGCTCGCCGTAGGCTTCGCCCGCGAAGAGATTCGTCGAGATCGCCGTGAACGTGTCGGGCGGCTGCGGCGACACGCCGTCGGCCACCGCCGCGCGGAGCGCGGCCTCGGCGGCGTCGAGCGCGGCCTCGAGCTGGATCCGCGAGAAGTCGAGCCCCTCGGCCGACTTGTTGAAGCCGTCGCGGGTGCGGTCTTCCGGCAGCCGGTCGCAGATGTCGAGATCCGGCAGGTGGAGGATGTCGCGGAGCGTGTGCTCGTATTCGTGGCGGTTGAGACGGCGGAGCGGCACGCGGCCGTTTGCCGCCACGTCGGCCCGGTCGGCCTTCTCGACCAGAGCCGAGAGGGCGGCCACGAGCGCCGCCCGTTCGTCGTCCGGCAGGTCGCCGGCATCGGGCGGCATCTGCCCCTTCGCCACGCGGTCGTGCATGAGGGCGAAGGCGTCGCGGACGGTGGCGTCGGAGAGGTCGCGGCCGAGGGCGGGGATCACGAGCCTGCCCGAGGCGGTGTCGGCGTCGTGGCAGTCGAGGCAGGACGATTGGAGGAGCTCAATCGCGTGCGCGGCAGGGTGCGGCTCGGGGGGCGCGTCGGCGGCTTTGGCGGGCAACAGCCCGACCAGGACCGCGGCGAGTGCCGCGGCCACCACCGGCCCGCCGTGTCGGGGCGTGAGGCCCGTCACTGCAACACCTCCGTCACCATCTGGGCCGCGCGGATCACGGCCGGCGCGAGCCGCTCGCCTTCGGCCTCGGAGAGCCGCGGTGCGATCGCCGTGATCCAGAGCGATGCGATCACCTTTTCGTTCGCATCGAAGATCGGCGCGGCCAGGCAGTGGTGGCCCTCCATTGTCTCGCCCAGATCCATCGCATAGCCTCGGCTGCGCACGAGCCCGAGGTGGTCGACGAAGCCGCGGCGGGAGCTGATCGTCGCGGCCGTGAGCGGCCGGAAGGAATAGCCGGCGAGAAAGTCGTCGAGTTCCTTCGGCGGCAGCCAGGCGAGCATCGCCTTGCCAGGCGCGGCGGCGTGGAGCGGGCCCATCGCACCCGCCTCGACGTAGCACTTGTAGGGCTGCGAGCCGATCACGCGGTCGAGCACGAGGCAGTCGTGATCCACGCGGACGCCCACGTGGGCCGATTCACCGGTGACATCCCGCAGCCACCGCATCGGCTCGTGCGCGAGCTGCACGAGGCTGCGCTCGTCGCGCCTGGGCTGCGCCATCCCCAGCAGCTTGCGGGTGAGCACGAGCCGGCGGCCCGGCTCCTGGGCTTCCACGTAGCCATGGGCAAGAAGCGCCCGCGTGAGGCGGAAGACGAGGTTCGTGGTGAAGCCGATCGCCTGCTTGATTTCCTGCCGCGTGACCCCCTCGGGATGGACGCTGATGAATTCGATCATCGCCAGGGCCCGGTCGAGGGCGGGCGTCTGGTGGCCCGAGTCGCGGACGACGACGGACCTGCCGGACGGCGGGATCGACGGCTTGGCGGAGGCGGTCTTGGAACGGCGGCGGGACTGTTTCATGGATGGGATCAAGATGGGTGGGATCAGGCTTGGATAAGGGGGAGGAAAATCGGAGGATCAGGCGACGACCGGCGTGATGACCTTTCCGTGCACGTCGGTGAGCCGGAAGTCGCGGCCAGAATGACGGTAGGTGAGTTGCTTGTGGTCGATGCCCATGAGGTGGAGCACGGTGGCGTGGATGTCGTGGATGTCGACCGCCCCCTCGACCGGAAAGTAGCCGTAGTCGTCGAGCCGGCCGTGGCTCGTGCCCCCCTTTGCGCCGCCTCCGGCCATCCAGATCGTGAAGCCCCAGGGGTGGTGGTCGCGGCCGGGCTCGCTGCCGAAGAGTTCGGTGTTGGGCGTGCGGCCGAACTCGGTGGCGAAGACGACGAGCGTGGAGTCGAGCATGCCGCGGGCCTTCAAGTCGGCGAGGAGGGCCCCGATCGGCTGATCGACGGTGAGCGCGTGGCGGGCATGGTCCTTGGCGAGTTTGTCGTGCTGGTCCCAGCCGTCCTTCACGATCTCGATGAACCGCACGCCACGTTCGAGGAGCCGCCGGGCCGTGAGGCAGTAGCGGCCGAACGATTCGGTCTGCTTGTCGCCGCCGATACCGTAGGCGGCGAGCGTGGCGGCCGATTCTTCCGCCAGATTTGCCGCCAAGGGCACCGAGTCCTGCATGGCATGGGCCTTCTCGTGGTTGGCGATCGCCGTCTCGATGACCGAATCGTCGCGGGTGGCCTCGAGGAAGAGCCCGTCGAGCCGGCGGACGGCCCGCAGCTTGTTCTCCTGCAGCCGGCGGGCTGCCTCGCGGGGCGCGAGGTCGGGCAGCGGCTCGGCGTTGCTGCCGAAGAACTGCGACGCCTGAAACGACGGCGGGAGGAACCCGTTGGTGCGGCACTGCCGCTTCCGCGAGCCCATCACAACGAAGCCCGGCAGGTTGGCGGCGTCGCTGCCGAGCCCGTAGTTGGTCCAGGCCCCGACGCTGGGAAACCCCTGCAGGAGCGAGCCCGAGTGCAGAAAGC
>JBJTSM010000082.1:0-2226 GCA_046076685.1 Planctomycetia bacterium
ACCCAGTGATCGGGCTGGTGCACCTGGTAGGCGCCGTCGCCGTCCATCACCTCGCCGTGGCTGAGATGGTAGCCGCCCCAGAGGAAGCCCACGCCGGTGAGCTCGTTTTCCGGACGCCCGACGAGGTGGTGGGTCCAGAGCGTGCTCAGGAGCCGCTGGTCGCCGTTGCGGTAGAGCGGGTCCATGTTGAAAAACTGTTTCCAGCAGGTGAGGGCCCGGCCGCCGTCCTCACTGCGCACCTGCCAGCAGCAGGTGTTGCCGCTGAAGAACGCCACGTTGCCCCCGTTCTTGATGAAGGCCTCGAGGTGATCCCGCATCGGCGACGACCAGTATTCGTCGTGGCCGACGCTGAGCACGAGCCGGTAGCCGGCCAGCTCTTCGGGATGGAATTCGAGATCGGAGTTCACGGCGTAGTCGAGCGTGTAGCCGCTTCGCTCGGCCCATCGCAGAAACGGCACTTCCCACGAGTTGATCATCCCCGAGTGCTGCGGCCGGTTGAACGACACGCGATGCCCCTGCAGGCCGGCCACGTCGTGGTAGGAATAGAGGCTGTGACCGCCCGAATTCGTGTAGGCGTTCCAGGTGTTCGTCGAGAGTTCGAGAAGGATTTTCGACGTCTTCCCGGGCTGGGCCGACCGCACCACGAAGTGGATCACCGCCGGCTTCCCGCCGGCCGCGGGCGCGAAGGCCGCCTCGTAGACGCCGCTTTTCCAGTCGGCGGGGATCGCGAAGCTCCAGGCGATCGGCCAGTTGCAGCCCTCCGACGAGGCCTTCACCGGCATCGGATGCGAGCCGATCGTGATCCCGTCTTGCTCCAGAACGACGCGATTCTCGCCACCGATCCGCTGGATCTTCACCCGGGCCGCGGGCGCCTTCGCCGACAGGTGAAAGGCCACCTTCTCGCCGGGCCGGTAGCTGAGTTGATCGGTGTAGCCCTCGATCGCGGGCTCCTCGGCGGTCGCCGGCCCCGCGGGCATGGCGATCATCGCGAGCCAGAGGAACACGAGCATGAGGGCCGGAAGACGGCGGCGCGTGGCTATGGTGTGCATCGTGGAAGTCTCCTACGGAATCCGGTTGGCGACGGTGTGCAGACTACCAGTCTGCACCTACGGCGGCAGAAATGAAAAAGAGCTGCGTCCTTTCAGGGGCCCCCAAGTTTCCCGGAGCGAAGCAGCCGCTCGAGCAGATCGGCCACGCCCACCGACTCCGCCATGCGCCGCATGTACCCGATGTCGAGCGCATCGCCGTGCAGCGTCACGAGCCGGGATACGTCTTGCCACTGTCGCTCAGACGACTCGTCACCAATCCGAAACCATTCGAGCTTGGCGACGATCGAATCCTCGGGGGTCGCCACCGGCACGGTGATTTCCAGTCCAGCGGCCAGTGACAGGGGAACTGCCCGCTCCATCGCGGCGACATCGAACGGCCGCCCTCGGGTCACGAACACGTCCACCTTGTAGGCCGTCGGGAGGTGGATGAGATTGAAGCACGACCGCCTCTCGACCGCCTGCCGCACCGCGGCTTCACTCACGTAGAAATCGCCGCCGAATGCCGAGAGGAAGGCATCGACCTGGTCTGCCCGAAGGTCACATATGACATCGACGTCCATCGTCGATCGGATCGCGCCGTGCATGGTGCTGGCGACGCTGCCGCCGATGAAGTGCCGGATGCTGAGCCGGTCGAACGCGGCGGCGACGGGCGTGAGCGCCACGATGAGATCGTCGGCTTCGCTCATCCGTCACGTTCCTGTAGCCACCGGCCGACATCGGCGGCCATCGCAGGCCCGAACGCGAGTTCGATGAATCGCAGACGCACTTCGGTCGCACTTGCGGCTGGATGCCTGCGGCGGATCGCCTCCATGGCGAACCGCCGGCCGCGTCGGGACAGCCCGCATCCTTTCTCAAGCCGCTGCGCGGGCGAAAGGTCGCGAATCTGGGTCAACCAGACCGATTCAGCGGCCGAGTCGGTGTCGCTCGCCTCGGCGTGGGGGATCGTGGGGCGGTTCATGAGCGCGATTGTAAGACTACGCACAGCGGTGGACAAAGTGGCCGAAATGAAAAAGAGCTGCGTCCCCTTTTCATGTCCATGGCTTTTTCTGCTGAACTCTCCGCAGGATTTGGTATGGTCCGGCTTCCGGAATGACGTGGCCATCGCTGCCGCGAGGGCGGCTATAGTGTTGGGGTTGCCGCGAAGATGCACTCCCACGAGGCCCCGCATGACTCCCCG
>JBJTSM010000083.1:0-2586 GCA_046076685.1 Planctomycetia bacterium
CTCGATCGCGCGGTTGGAGATCACCTCGTTGGCGTTCATGTTCGACTGCGTGCCGCTGCCGGTCTGGAAGACCACGAGCGGGAAGTGGTCGTCGAGCCTGCCGGCGATCACCTCGTCGGCCGCCTGCACGATCAGCTTCACGGTGGCGGCCGGCAGCTGCCCCAGTTCGCCGTTGGCCTGGGCCGCGCACTTCTTGAGGACACCGAGGGCCTTCTTGACCGCCCGCCCCCACTGGAAGCGGTCGGTGCCGATCTTGAAGTTGTCGCGGGAACGCTCGGTCTGCGCGCCCCAGTAGCGGTCGGCGGGGACTTTCACCTCGCCCATGCTGTCGGATTCGATCCGGAAGGACTGCGGGTCGGCGGACATGACGGCCTGTGGATGAAGGGAAGGGGAGGCTCGAGAGCCCGGATTGTCCGGCCACCGTCGTGGGATTTCAATGGGTCGCGACGCGGGAGTTGCGCCGCGAACCCTGCCGCGCCGAAGCCGACTACCGAAACACGGGCTTGCGGCGGACGCCCGCGGCGCGCGGGTCTTTTGGCCGCGGCGGGGCCGTGATCGCGGGGGGCGGGGCCGTGCGCTGTTCGAGCGTGATCGCCAGCCAGCCGTCGCTGCTGGCGGCCTGCACCGCCTGCACGTCGGCGAGCCGTGGGTTCTTCGCGAGCTTTTCCGGGAGCACCTCGATCGGACGCTCCTTCGGGAAGAGCTTGCCGAAGATCGTCCGCAGCGCGAGCTCCATCCGGCCCTCGTGCCCGGGGCCACTCAACTGGACGGGCCCCTCGCGCTCGAGGAAGACCTGCTGGCCCGAGCAGACCGGCTTGTAGGCGACGCGGGCGACGATGTCGTACCAGTCGCGGCGGCCGCTCTCGATCGCGTCGAGCGCCACCTGCACGTGCACGAGGCCGTCGCGGCACTCCACCCGGATCGGCTGCGTCTTGGCGAAGGTCACCGCCACGCCCTCAGGCAGGTCATCGGGGATCCGCGGCTCGGCCCCGAGCCGGGCGGAGACGAGCTCGATCAATTCCTCGAGCGTCAGCCGCCGATCGGCGATTCCCAGCCGGTCGAGCGTGTTGTTCACCGACGACTCGTGCACCTGCAGGCTCAGCATCGCTTCGGCGGGGGCGCGGGGCCGCGGGGTGTGTGCGGCCAGTTGCGTGTCGCCCGCCAGCCGCAGCCGCATCGTGGCGGAGGCGGCGGTCGTCTGCATCGCCACCGCCGTCGGCTCGAGCCCGAGCTTCACGAGCGGCATCCAGACGCGGTCGCGGATCCGGTCGGCCATCTGGGCGATCTGCGGCTCCGCCTGCGTGTCGACCTCGCGGCAGGCCCGGGAGATGATCTTGTCGATCACCTCGCGATTGGCCTCCGGCATCGCATCGTCCTGCTGGTTGCGGGCGATGTTGCGGACCAGCGAGCCCATCACGGGGACGGCGTCGAAACTGGTCTGGATGTTGTCTACCCGCGAGCGGTTCGACGCCACGCCGGCGGCGTTGCCGAAGAGGAGGCCCTGCGACGAGATCTTGATCGGCTTGCGGACGGTGAACGCCGAAGTGCTGCGGGCCGTGACCGAGACGGGGCCGGCGTCGGTGATTGCCCGCGACGCGATGTCGCCATGCACCTCGAGGTCGAAGCAGATCTCGTCCTCGTCGGGAACCAGTCGCAGCACGGTGGTCCGCTCCACGGTGCGGGTGCCGCGCACGTCGCGGCCCATGACCGTGTCCTGGAATCGCGCGGTATCCACGGTCGCCTCCGGCAGGAGTCGCTCGAGGAACTGCTGATGCACGGCGATCCGCACGTTGGGGGCGACATAGTGATCCTCGACCGCTCTGGCCAGCGGCCGAGCGGCCGTGGGATAGAAGCCGCAGATCGAGCCGAGCGAGGTCTTCACGCCGGCGGCCTCGGCCGCGGTCGGGGTGACCTCGAACCGCTCGACGCCGTCGAGCAGCCGGGCGATCTCCTCGACGGCGCGGGCGGCGGCCTGCCTGGTCATGGCAGCGGCGGCGTCGCTCGTGCTCAGTTCCTCGGGGCTAAGCTGCATGGCGGTGAAGAACGCGGCGGCGGCACGCCAGACGGCCACGCGGCGGGCCACGGCGAGGGCCGTGCGGCGGGTGTGCGTGGCCAGGCTCGAGTCGATGGTCGTGTCGGCCAGTGACATGCCGGCGATCACCGTCTCGCCCAGCGCGATCAGACTCGATTCGGCGGCGGCGTCGCGGGGACCGCGGGTGTCGTGCACGTCGCGGAACGCCGCCCGGGTCTGGTCGATCCACGGGCCGAGCGGATTGCCCGCCTCGCCGCCGGAGAGCACGACCAGGTGATCGAGCTGCTGTTCGAGCTTCACCGGACGCGGCCAGCGGCTGATGTCGGGCGGCGCGGCGGCGGCGGCCGGCGTGGCGGCCACGGCTTCGCTCGCGGGCACATGGGCGAGCCTGCGATCACCGCCGCGCAGTCTGTCGAGGAGCCGGCCGGTCGTGGAGGAGGCGGCGGCGCGGGGCTCGCCGCCGCGGGCAGCCTGGCCACGGGACTCGCCCCGCCAATCACCGATCCATGTGCTGCGGCGATCGGCTTCAGGCACGGCCGGTGCCGCGATGATGT
>JBJTSM010000084.1:0-2001 GCA_046076685.1 Planctomycetia bacterium
TGCACGGGCGTGGGGCAGTGCCGCAAGATGGCCGCGATGGGGGGCACGATGTGCCCGAGCTACATGGCGACGCGGGACGAGCAGCACACCACCCGGGCGCGGGCCAACGTGCTGCGGCAGACGCTCTCGTCGACCCGCGGGACGGCCGATCCCTGGACGGATCCCCGCATCGCCGACGTCATGGACCTCTGCCTCTCCTGCAAGGCCTGCAAGTCGGAATGTCCCTCCAACGTCGACATGGCCCGGCTCAAGGCGGAATGGCAGCAGCACGTGCACGACGTCCGCGGCGTGCCGCTGCGGACGCGGCTGGTCGCCGGATCGGCGGCGGCGCTGCGGCGGGCGAGCCTCGCGCCGTGGGTCTACAACTTCGCGGTGTCGGCGCCGGGCGTTTCGCGGGTCGTGAAGCGGCTGCTCGGCTTCGCCGCCGGCCGGTCGCTGCCGCCGGTCCACTCGACGACGCTCTCGGCCTGGTTGAAACGGCGCGTGAAAAGGGGACAGGCACCTTTTGCTACGCAAAACGAGCCAGTCCCCTTTTCTCATCACGTGGGCCGCGTGCACCTGTTCGTCGACGAGTTCACCGACACGCTCGACGTGCCGGTCGGGATCAAGGCGGTCGAACTGCTCGAGTCGCTCGGCTATGAGGTGGTGGTGCCCCGCCACGTGGACAGCGGCCGGGCGCAGCTGTCGAAGGGGCTCGTGCGCGAGGCCCGCGACCTCGCGGCCAGAAACGTCGAACTGCTCGCCGACGTCGTCACCGACGACGCGCCGCTGGTCGGCATCGAGCCCTCGGCGATCCTCGGGTTTCGCGACGAGTATCCAGACCTCGTGCCCGAGCGGCTGGCGCCGGCCGCGAAACGGCTGGCGACGCGGGCGCTGCTCATCGACGAGTTCCTCGCGCGGGAGGCGGCCGCGGGGCGGATCGGGGCGGCGTCGTTCACCGACCAGCCCCGCCGGATCCGGCTGCACGGTCACTGCCATCAGAAGGCGCTCGCGTCGCTCGCGGCCACCACACAGGCGCTCTCCCTGCCGCGGAACTACACGGTCGAGACGATCCCCAGCGGCTGCTGCGGCATGGCGGGATCCTTCGGCTACGAGCGGGAGCACTTCGAGCTGTCGATGCAGATCGGCGAACTGGTGCTGTTCCCCGCCGTCCGGGCGGCCCCGGCCGAAGTGCTCATCGCCGCGCCGGGCACGAGCTGCCGGCACCAGATCAAGGACGGCACCGGCCGCACGGCCCTGCACCCCGTCGAAATCCTGCACGCGGCCCTTGCGTGATTGCCCGGGCGCGATCAGAGTATCTGCACGAACTCGCGGTTTTTCTGCACGCACCCCGTTCCTTCGCCCACCCCTCGGTTCTGGAGAAGCGATCATGACGACCCGCCGCCGCACGACCCGCCGCACGTTCCTCGGCAACACGACCGTCGGGGCAGCAGCCGCCGCCACCAGCGGCATGGTTCCATACATTCCCTGGACGGCCACCGCCTTCGCCAACCAGGAGGCCAACGATCGCCCCCGGATCGGCTGCATCGGCACCGGCTCCATGGGGATGGGCGACGCGATGCAGCATGCCCAGTTCGGCGACATCCTCGCCGTCTGCGACGTCGACAAGGACCGGGCCGAGCGGGCGAAGTACGACGTGCGGATCGGCAAGGGCAAGGCCGACGCCTACGGCGACTACCGCAAGGTGCTCGAGCGGCCCGACATCGACGTCGTCAGCATCGTCACCACCGACCACTGGCACGTGAAGATCGCGATCGAGGCCCTGCAGGCGGGCAAGCACGTGTTCTGCCAGAAGCCGCTCTCGCTGACGCTCGAGGAGAACCAACTCGCCTGGGCCGCTGCCGAGAAGTTCCCGAAGCTCCAGTTCTTCATCGGCACCCAGCAGCGTGCCCAGAAGGACCAGTTCTGCCGTGCCGTGAACATGGTCCACAAGGGCCTGCTCGGCGAGATCAAGAAGGTCACGGCCGCCATCAACGGCAGCCCGATCGGCGGTCCCTTTCC
>JBJTSM010000085.1:0-2804 GCA_046076685.1 Planctomycetia bacterium
TGAGGCTTTCCACGACACCGGTGCCGGGAATCCGGACGGCCTCGTCGGCCAGGGCCGCGATCGGCTTCGACACGCCCTCCCCTTCACCGCCGAGCACGAGCACGATCCGTCCGCCGAGCGCCTCCGGCGAAATATCCCGGCCCCGATGGCTCGACGTCGTCACGACACGGAAGCCGCGCTCCTTGAGCCGCGCAAGATCCGCCTTCGGCTCCGCAAGCCCGCAGACCGGCACGTACTCGGCCGCCCCCTCCGCCACGCGGACCGCCGCCGGCGACAACGGCGGCAGCTCATCGGTGCGGCCGAGCACGGCGGCCACGCCGAAGTGGGCGGCCGTCCGCAGAATGGCGCCGAGATTGTGCGGATTCTGGACCCCGTCGAGATACAGGAGCGGCCCCTTCAGCCGGTTCCCCTCGACCGCCTGAAGCAGTTCGGCCGACGACCACCGCGGCAGTTCGCGGGCGAGGATGACGACGCCCTCGTGGTGCATCGAGCCGCTGAGCCGGGCGAGGTTCTCCGCCGCGACCACCTGGAAGCCGAGGCGGGCCTTCGCGCAGTGGTCGAGGAGCGCGGCGAACTGGCGGCGCCGCCCCTGGTCGACGTAGACACGGATGATGTCCTGCGGTCGGCGGGCAAAGAGCGCCTCGCAGGCGCGGACGCCGTGATACTTCTCCTCCGCCTTGCCCCGGTGCCGGGCCGCGGGGCGCTCACCTGCCGCGGCGGCGGCGGGCTTGCGGCCGGCGACGCTGGCGGGTGGACGTCGGGCCGAACGTTCGGCCGGGCGTTCCGGCGGTGCCGGTCGACGGGAGGGCTGACGGGGGCGTTTCATGGTGCGATGTCGACGGGTTCAGGGTCGACGGGTTCAGGCAGGACGCGGGCGTTTCGGGTTCCCGGCATCAGCGATTGACGACGTGCTGCGGCCGCCCGGCCACGAACGCCCGGAGATTGGCGGCCGTCACCTCGATCAGCCGCCGGCGGGCATTCCGCGTGGCCCAGGCGATGTGCGGCGTGATGATGCAGTTGCGGGACTGGTGCAGTTGGAGCAGCGGATTGGAAGCCGGCGGCGGCTCCACCGAGAGCACGTCGAGCCCCGCACCGGCGATGCGGCCCTCGTCGAGGGCCTTTGCCAGATCGGCCTCGTTGACCAGCGGCCCGCGGGAGGTGTTGATGAGGAAGGCCGTCGGCTTCATCAGGCCGAGCGTCTCGGCGTCGATCAAGTCCCGCGTCTCCGGCGTGAGCGGACAGTGCAGACTGACCACGTCGCTCTCCCGGAGCAGCGTCGGCAGATCGACGAGCGAGGCGAATTCGTCGGCCGAGCCGGCGGGGGCGGACCGCCGGTGGGCGATCACCCGCATGCCGAACGCGTGGCCGACCGCGGCCACCGCCCGCCCGATCCGTCCGTAGCCGACGAGCCCGAGCGTGAGCCCGGCCAGCTCCACGAGGTCGCCATCCCAATAACAAAAATCCTCGCATGCCGACCAGCGGCCCGCCCGGACGGTCTGCGCATGGTGGCCGGTGTGGTTGGTGAGTTCGAGCAGCAGGGCGAACACCGCCTGCGCGACGTTGGGCGTGCTGTATTCCGGCACGTTGCAGACCGGGATGCCCCGCTCCTTCGCCGCCTCGACATCCACGATGTTGTAGCCGGTGGCCAGCACGCCGATGCACTTGAGCCGCGGCAGCGCCGCGATCGCCTCGCGGGAAATCACCGTCTTGTTGGTGAGGAGGATGTCGGCGTCGCGGGCCCGGGCGACGACGTCGGCGACGGCTGTGCGGGGGTGGACCACGCAGGGGCCGATCGCCTCGATCTCCTCCCAGCCGAGATCGCCGGGGTTCGCCGTGTGGCCGTCGAGAATCACGATGGTGGGCGGTGGTGTCATGGTCGGCAAGGATAGCAGGATCGTGCGGCGGATGGGGAGCGGCCGCATGAAAGTGTCCGGCGACCTTCGCCTCGGCGCCGACGGATGGCGGCCGACGACTTGATTCGGCCCGCGTTTCGCCGCAGGGTTGGTGTCCGACGAGAGCCCGCGGAGACTCGCGCCCATGCCTTCCTTCACGACCGCGGTCGGCGCTCCGGCCTGGCTCGAACGGTCTGACCTGCAACGGCTGATCGATGCTCTGGCGGCCAGCGGCCATCGCGTCGTGGGGCCGCAGGTGACGGATGGGGCCGTGGTCTACCGCGAGTTTGCCGCCGTGAGCGATCTTCCCCACGGCTGGATCGACGAGCAGGACGGCGGCCACTACCGGCTGCATCGCGACGAGACGGCCGGCTGCTTCGACCACGTCGTCGGCCCGCACTCCCTCAAAAACTTCCTGTTCCCGCCCCGCGAGCCGATCCAGCGGCTGGTTCGCGACGACGGCGGCTGGCGGGAGACGCCGCTCCCGGCCGAGACGCAGCCGCTCGCCGTGATCGGCGTGCGGGCCTGCGACCTGGCGGCGCTCGCCGTGCAGGACCGGGTGTTCCTCGGCGGCCCCCACGTCGATTCCGCGTATCGGGCGCGGCGCGAGCGATTGTTTCTGGTGGCGGTCAACTGCCGTCGGGCCGCCGCCACCTGCTTCTGCCACTCGATGCAGTGCGGGCCCGCGGCCACGCAGGGCTTCGATCTCGCGCTCACCGAGAGCGGCGATCGCTTCGCCGTCGAAGTCGGCTCGGAGCGGGGCGGCTTGGTCCTCGAGGCCGTCGCGGCGGCGGGCGGGCTCGCGGCATGCACGGCCGACGAGGCCGCCGCCGTGCGGGCGGTCCCGCGCGACATCGCCTTCGCGATGCACGCCCGCGTGCACGAGCCCGGCATGCCGCGGCCGCGTTCACT
>JBJTSM010000086.1:0-2832 GCA_046076685.1 Planctomycetia bacterium
GCGATGAAGGTCGCGGCGCCAAGCTTCGGGGCGATCGCGGCGCCGGCCAGCACGATCAGGGCGCCCAGCGGTCCGCCGATCCAGTTCCACCAGGGCTTCGCCCGCAGGGCCGCGACCGGCGGCGGGCTGCTTGTAAAAGCCGGGCGACGCCACGTGTTCGTGCAGCGCGGCGATCTCGGCCTCGAGCTTCTCGATCGTGTCGGGCAGGAGATCGAGCTCGCGCTGCTCCTTGTAGGTGCGTCGCTTCGGTGCGGCGGGCGTGGCCGGCTGCGTGGCCGGACGGGGCCGTGCCCCGACGTTCTGCGCGGAGCCCTGCGGTGCGGATGCCGCACGCTGCCGCAGCCAGTCGTCGTAGCCGCCGACGTATTCGCGGACGCCGCCGTCTTCGTAGGCGATCACGCTCGTCGCCACGTTGTTGAGAAATTCGCGGTCGTGGCTCACCATCAGGATCGTGCCGGCAAACTCCACGAGCCGCTGCTCGAGCAGCTCCAGCGTCTCGGCATCGAGGTCGTTGGTCGGCTCATCGAGCACGATCACGTTGGCGGGCTGCGTGAAGAGCCTGGCGAGGAGCACGCGATGCCGCTCGCCGCCCGAGAGGAACCGCACCTCCGTCCGCGCCCGCTCCGGAGCGAAGAGAAAATCCTGCAGGTAGCCGATCACGTGCCGGCGTTGGCCGCCGATGACGACGGTGTCGTTGCCGCCGGCGATGTTGTCGGCGATCGACCTGTCGTCGTCGAGCTGCCCGCGAAGCTGATCGAAGTAGGCCACCGCGAGCTGCGTGCCAAGCCTGACGCTTCCTGCTTCGGGCGCGAGCTGACCGAGCAGCAGCCTCAGGAGCGTGGTCTTTCCCGCGCCGTTGGGACCGATGATGCCCACCTTGTCGCCGCGGAGGATCGTCGTGGAGAAGCCGGAGAGGATCGGCCGGCCGCCGTAGCTGAAGGAGACATTCTCGGCCGCGCAGACGAGGTTGCCGCTGCGGGCCGCCTCCTGGATCACGAGCTTCGCCTGCCCGACCCGCTCCCGCCGGCGGCCGCGTTCGACCCGCATGGCCTCGAGCGCCCGGACCCGGCCCTCGTTGCGGGTGCGACGCGCCTTGATCCCCTGGCGGATCCACGCCTCCTCCTCCGCCAGCCGCTTGTCGAAGAGTGCGTTCTGCTTCTCCTCGGCGGCCAGCGACTCGGCCTTCCGCGTGAGGAACTTTCCGTAGTCGCACGACCAGTCGAAGAGCCTGCCGCGGTCGATCTCCCAGATCCGGGTCGCGAGCTTCCGCAGGAACGCCCGGTCGTGGGTCACGAACACGAGCGTCCCTGACCAGGCTGCCAGAAATTCCTCCAGCCAGGCGATGGAGGCGAGGTCGAGGTGGTTGGTGGGCTCGTCGAGCAGCAGCACCTGCGGTTCGGCGACCAGCGCGCGGGCGAGCAGGGTCCGCCGCACCATCCCCGCCGACATCGCCCCCACGTCGGCATCGCCGTCGAGCTGCATGCGGGAGAGCGTCCGCTTCACCCGCTCGTCGGCCTCCCAGCCCTCGATCTGGTGGGCTTCGATGCCGGCTGCGAAGGCCTGCCGCACCAGGGCGAAGGCCGTTCCGGCGAGATCCCGAGGCACGTCCTGGGAGAGGCACGCGACGCGGGTGCCGGGGGCCACGGTGCAACTGCCGCGATCGGGCTGTTCCTCCCCGGCGATCATCCTGAGGAGCGTCGTTTTTCCGGAGCCGTTGCGGCCCAGGAGTCCGATCCGCTGCCCCGCCTCGATCTGCCTGGTCACGCCGTCCAGCAGCGGCGGGCCACGGTAGCCGATCGAGACGGCGTCGAGTTGAACGATGGCCATGCGGAACCGCGGGGCGGGGAGGAAACCTCGGTATGGTACCGCAAAGTCCCCGCCGTCGGAGCACGGCTTCCCGCCCCGCTCACAGGATCCACACGCCCCGCGAACACTTTCCTCACGACCACCGTAGACACTGCCGTTGCCGCGGCACGATCCATGACGACCGCCCCGCGGCAGGTCTGCGAACCCCACAAGCAGGGAGGTTTCGATGGTTCGAGAGGAACTCGTTTCTCTGTGCGAACAGTACGTCCGGAGCCGCGACGAGGCCGCGGCCGAGCAGGTTCAGCCGGCGGGTGATCCCGCGCTCGAAATCCTCCGCAGCTACCAGCTGGCGGAGATTTCCGAGAGCGAGATGCAGTCGCTGCTCGCCTACATCGACGACGCCGAAGACGAGGCCGATTCCCGGGCCACCCGGATGGAGGCGGCCGGGATCAGTCTGCAGTCATACGACGGTCTCGAAGCCGGCACGGATGACGACGACGACGAGCCCGCCTGGCAGCCCGGCCAGCCGCGGTAGCCATGCCGTCAGAAGCAGCCGTTGCGGACTTCCTGCGCGATCAGCTGCCTGATCCGCTGGATGGCCTGCTGCTCCATCGCCTTGGCATCGCACCAGAACTGCCGGAGGTCGTCGCGCCACTCCGCGTTCGCGATGTACTGGTCATATCGCCATAGCGCGTCGAGGCGTCGGCTCAGGTCGTGCACGAGATCGTGGTCATGGTCGGCCATGCCCGACGTTTCACCCACGTGGCACAGTTCTCGTTCGGCTGCAAGGATCATGGTGGAGGTCTCCGGGGGAAGTGCTTCTCGGGCGCGGACAGAACGCCCACGGCACTGTTGGGCAGCCCGCGACGGAGAACAAGTTCCCGCGATTCCGGCCCTCCGCCCGCGGTGGACAGTTTCCGCCCATCCCCCCGCCCGCCAATCGGTCGGCACGGATACAGCCTGCTAGACGAGCATCCAGTCGGGCAGCCGGCGGATTCTGCCCTCCTTGTCGACGCAGACCACCGT